>JBIIVZ010000097.1:0-7333 GCA_044339175.1 Roseateles sp. | reverse complement strand
CGGCAAGTGGCGAACAGGTAGGGCAGGCGGGAGGCCAAGCGCGCATTGGCGGTGGCGTCAGGATCGTCGTACTCGGCTGGCTTGTGCAGCGATTGCGCACCGATGAAGGCGGCAAAGTCGCTGTTCTTGCGGTGCACCAAGGGCATGAAACCATTGGCCGCCAGCTCGGCTTCGCGGCGGTCTTCAATCGCGATTTCCGTCGGGCACTTCATGTCGACGCCGCCGTCATCGGTTGGGAACGTGTGGGTGGGCAGGTTCTGCACCGCGCCGCCGGACTCGATACCGCGGATGCGGGTGCACCAGCCATATTCCTTGAAGGACCGGTTGATGTTGGTGGCCATCGCGTAGGCCGCATTGGCCCAGGTGTACTTGCCATGGTCGGCCGAGCCGGTGTCTTCCTCGAAGTCAAACGCTTCGACCGGATTCGTCTTGGCACCATAAGGCATGCGCGACAAGAACCGGGGCATGGCCAAGCCGATGTATTTGGAATCTTCCGACTCGCGCAGCGAGCGCCAAGCCGCATATTCGGGCGTGGTGAAGATCTTGGTCAGATCGCGCGGATTGGCCAGCTCTTGCCAAGAGTCCATCTGCATCAACGACGGCGAACCACCGGTAATGAAGGGGCAATGGGCGGCCGCGGCAATCTTGGCCATTTCCGTCAACAGTTCGACGTCCGGTGCGCTTTGGTCGAAGTGGTAGTCACCGACCAGGCAACCAAAAGGCTCACCGCCGAACTGGCTGAATTCCTCGGCATAGATCTTCTTGAAGATCGGGCTTTGGTCCCAGCTCGTGCCCTTGTAGCGCTTGAGCGTCTTGCCCAATTCGGCCTTGGACACGTTCATGACCCGAATCTTCAGCGACTCATCGGTTTCGGTGTTGTTGACCATGTAATGCAGACCGCGCCAAGCTCCTTCGAGCTTTTGGAAGTCTTCATGGTGAATGATCAAGTTGACCTGATCCGACAGTTTTTTGTCGATCGCAGCGATCATCGCCTCAATCGAGCCGACCACATCACTGCTGATGAGCTGGGTTTGCGCCAGGGCTTGATGAGCCAGGGTTTGCACCGCTTGCTCGACCGCACTCTTGGCGTCGTCCGACTTCGGTTTGAATTCTTTTTGCAGCAACGAGGACAGGTCGCTGCCCTCCATCGTCACGCTGGCAAGCGCGCCAGAGGCTTGTAGTTCGGCCATTGTTTTCTCCTTGATTGGGTGATCGATGCAGCGGGCCGAATCAAGCGTCGGCTGGCTTGGCTGCCGACGCCAGCGTGCCCAGCAGCGCCGGGTCAGCCATCAATTTGCCGATCAATTCTTCTGCGCCGCCCTTGCCGTCCATATAGGTGACAAGATTCTGCAGTTGCTGCCGAGCTTCGAGCAGTTTGCTGAGTGAATCGACCTTGCGAGCCACCGCATCCGGTGAAAAATCATCCATGCTGTCAAAGGTGATGTCGACGCTCAGATTGCCCTCACCGGTCAGCGAATTTGGCACAGCCATCGCAACGCGCGGCTTCATCGCCTTCATGCGAGCGTCGAAGTTATCGACATCCACTTCCAGAAACTTGCGATCCGCTACTGGTGCCAATGGGTCGGCTGGTTTGCCCGACAAATCAGCCATCACGCCCATCACAAAAGGGAGCTGAACCTTCTTTTCGGCGCCATAGACCTCGACGTCATACTCGATCTGAACCCGCGGCGCACGATTGCGTGCGATAAATTTCTGGCTGCTGCTCATTCCAAACTCCTGTGCGACATTGAGAAAATAGAGATTCAGGATTCACGCAAACTACTCTAGCGCCACCCTAACGCCCCGTCATATTATTCACACTTATTATGACGTTATGCTCATATTTCTAGTTAGAAAAAGTTTGCGTAAACCCTAGAACTAAAAAATAAATCCTTAAATATATGGACAGGCAGCTCAAGATTCTTCGCTGGCATAAGGGTCAATACCTACTAGACCAGCCACGCCCGCCAGCGCATCCGGTGCCAGCATTTTCATCAGCTGCAAGAAATTCTGATTGATCAATTGACTGCCACGGCGCAGAAACAGCGGTGCAGGATTTGCCGGTTCGGCACGCTCCAAGTATTCGCAAACCATTTCAATCGCCCGAAGCGCCTCTTCGCGTGAAGTGACTGAGCCGGATAAACCACGTGCCGAGACTTTTGCGCCTGGAGCACCGTTCGTGTCCAACTCAACAATTTCACCGCCTTCACCGCCTTCACCGCCTTGACTGATTTCATCGGCATCTTGCGCCGCAGGCAGCAAACTAAGGACGCCGTTCGCCAAAGCATAAAGCGGCCGTAAGTCAGGCGCAAGCTCATCGCCCAGCTTGACGTTCAGCAAGGCGATCAGACGTTTGACCTCAGCCACCGCCGAGGCGCAAGGCTCAAACAGCTCCGGCTGTTTGAGCAGCGCGGCAGCCGCCATCTTCGCGATTTGCTCCTTGCTCGGCACCTCTTCGCCCTGCCGCATAACGGCCAGCCCCAGGGCCAACTCAAACCCACGCACCGTCAAGGTTCCAATGGACCGGTCAGCGATCACCGCAGTTTGTCGCAGATCGCCGATCAGGCCTTCGGTCTCACGCAAAACAGTCAGCGCGTTGACCCTTGCGTAAGGGTCGCCGTCATCGGGGTCAGGCAATGGGTGAAGATGATCCCATTGGTTTTCGATCAGACCGTTGAGCAATTTGAGCCCGAGCGGCAGGGCGGCGTAACCCTGCAGGTGCAACTCGGCACGCAACCAAGTGGTGGCGACTCGCAAGTCCCGCGTGCGATCCAGCAGCGCTGCTGAAAGCTCGGCCACCTGACGCCAATTAGGCGATTCGGCCGGGCCAAACTGCGACTCAGGCTTGCCCTGCGCGGCCAGCGTCAGACTCAAGAAATCATTGTCGTATTCCAGATCGGGACCGCAGGGCGCTACAGGATCTGGGAAGACTTCGAGCCAACGATCAATCATTTCGTCTCACTTCAAAAATATGATCCGGCACCAGGCAAAAGACCGTGTTATTCGTACTCAAAGTCACAAAAATTGCTCCGCCGCAGTTTAGCAACGGAATTCACCGACGCCGGTCAACTTACCCGATAAATATGCCTCTCTCCTCACAATTTTTTGCTGGATCCTCGGGAATATCAGCCCGTTGGCACTGATTGGCCCTGATCTGGCTTTTGTCAGCGCTGAACACGCGACAATATTGCTCGATCCGTTATCGTCCCCAGGTCCACAAGACAATAGACATCATGAGCAGCCACCCCCCTGACGACGACCGAACCGTGATCAAGCCGCGCACTCTGCTTGCGCCTGAGCCGCCAGTTCCAGGCCCGCCACCAGTGGACGGCGGGCACTTGCCCAACGGCACCTATCTGGGCGAGTTCGAGCTGACCGCCATGCTGGGTGAAGGCGGCTTTGGCATCGTCTATCTGGCCTGGGATCACTCCCTGCAGCGCCGGGTTGCCTTGAAGGAATACATGCCTTCGTCCCTGGCGATGAGAACCGGCTCTACGCAAATCAAGGTCAAGTCTGAGCGTCACCGGGAGACCTTCGATGCCGGCCTGAAAAGCTTCATCAACGAGGCTCGCCTGCTGGCCCAATTCGACCACCCATCGCTTGTCAAGGTCTACCGATTCTGGGAGGCCAACGGAACGGCCTATTTGGTGATGCCGTTTTACGAGGGCATCACGGTCAAGGAGAAGCTGAAGGAAATGGGCAGCCCGCCGGATGAAGCTTGGCTGATGGGCCTGCTGGCACCGCTGACCGAGGCGCTGGCGGTGATCCACGCAGAGAACTGCTTTCACCGCGACATCGCCCCGGACAACGTGATTCTGCTGGCCGGCACTGGCAAACCACTGCTGCTGGACTTTGGTGCCGCACGCCGGGTCATCGGCGACATGACGCAGGCGCTCACGGTGATTTTGAAACCCGGCTACGCACCGGTGGAGCAGTACGCCGAAGCACCGGGCATGAAGCAAGGTCCTTGGACCGATGTCTACGCCCTGGCCGCCACGGTCTACTTCGCGCTGCTGGGCAAGACGCCGCCGCCCTCGGTCAGCCGCTTGATGGCTGACAGCTACGTGCCGCTGGTGGAGTCGTGTGCGGGCCGCTACAGCGTGGGCTTCTTGGCCAGCATCGACAAAGCGCTGCGGGTCAGGCCGGAGGAACGCACGCAGTCGATTGGCGAATTGCGGGCGGATTTGGGGCTTGACGCCATGACTGAGTCCTCTGAAGTCACGCAAATGCCAGGCGACAGGCAACGCGGCACCGCCGGGCAAACTAGCGCGGGCACGAGCAGCACAAAAATTTCACCCGTTGCGGCAGCCTTGGCGGCGGGCGATGGCGGGAACACGAACGGGAACAGGGCCGGGCACAGGAACGCAAGCGCCAAGTGGCTGGGCCTGGGCACCGGCATCTTGCTGATCGGCGCAGCGGCAGGCTACTTTGCACTTTCGCCGAAGAAGCCGGCACTCTCGGTTCCGCCCCCCGCGACAGCACCGCTTTCGAGTGCAGCAGAACCCATCACCCCGCCAACTGTCGCCAGCAGCAGCCGTTTCGACGTTCGAACTGAATTTGATCGCGTCATGGCAGCGCAAACACCCGGCTTCGATGTCGTGGCAACGGCCACCCTGCCGCAGTTGCGCATCGACAAAGACAACTTATCGTTCAACGTCAAGTCGACGCGCGACGGCTTTGTGACCGTGCTGGTGCTGGGGCCGGACGGCAGCCTGACAAAGCTGGTACCGAGCAGCGAGATGCCGGATATCAAAATCCGCGCCGGTGTCAGCCTGAAGCTGCCGCCGAGCAATGTTCGCATCGAGACAGCGGAGCCCGCCGGACCGGAGCATTTCATGGTCATCGTCAGCAAACAGCCGCGTGACTATGCTTCGCTCAGCACGCGACAGGAAGGTGGCTATTTGTCTTTGCCGACCGGTGCCGAGGCCGTTGAAAAAATCAAACGCTTGGTGCCTGGCGGACCGATCTTGCTGGGCGAGGCACCCAGCTGCAGCGGCCCGACCTGTCATGACTTTGGCTCAGCTCAATTCACCATCGATCTGGTGCGTTGATCGGCCAGCGCTGGATCGCAGGTGGGGTGTCCAGGCAGACTGTCCGGACACGGAAGCGGTCTTTAGCGCTTCTCGGCCAGCAGCAGTTTGATATCGTCCGCCAGCGCCTGCGCGCCAGAGCCGTAGCGTGTGAACACCCGCACCCGGCCTTGGGTGTCGAAGATGAAGCTGGCGGCGGTGTGATCCATCGTGTAGCTTTCAGGCGTTTTACCGGGCACCTTGGCAAAGTAGACCTTGAATTCCTTTGCCGCTGCCTTGGTTTGCTCGGGCGTGCCGCGCAGCGCGACAAAGCTGGGATCAAAGCTGGCCAAATAGGCTTTCAACAGCGGCGCGGTATCCCGCTCGGGGTCGACGCTGACAAAAATGCCCTGCAAACGGTCGCCATCGGCACCCAACGAGCGTTTGACCTCGGCCAGCTCGGCCAGCGTGGTCGGGCACACATCCGGGCATTGCGTGAAGCCGAAAAACACCACCACCACCTTGCCCTTGAACTCGGCCAGCGTGCGTGCGCGGCCGTCCTGATCGCTCAAGTTGAGTCCGCTGGCGTATTCGGCTCCGGTCAAATCAACGCCCTTGAACGCTGGCTTGGCTGCTCCACCCAAGCCCAGCTGATCGCAAGCACTCAAGGACAGCCCCAACGCCAGGCCCGCAACAACTTTCAAGACGAATCGTTTGTGCATGGCTCAGGTCATCCAGGAAGCAGGTAATGGTCGAGCAGCAGCGCAGCGAACAGCAAGGACAAATGCCAGATGGAAAAGCGGAAGGTCGCCCGCGCCAACTCGTCGGAATAGTTACGCCAGAGCTTCCAGGCATAGCCACAAAACCCCAGGCCCAGCAGCACAGCGCTGACCAGATACAGCCAGCCGCTCATGCCGGTCAAAAAAGGCAGCAGCGTTGCGGCCAGCAAAATCCAGGTGTAGAGAAACACCTGAAGCCGGGTGAACTCGGAGCCGTGAGTGACCGGCAGCATGGGCAAACCAGCCTTGCGGTATTCCTCGGTGCGATAAAGCGCCAGCGCCCAGAAGTGCGGCGGTGTCCACAAAAAGATGATCAAGCACAGCAGCAAGGCCTCGGGGCCCACGTCGCCGCGCAGCGCAGCCCAACCCAGCACCGGCGGCATCGCACCGGAAGCACCGCCGATGACAATATTTTGTGGCGTCATCGGTTTCAGGATCACCGTGTAGATGACGGCATAGCCGATGAAGGTCGCGAAGGTCAGCCACATGGTCAGCGGGTTGACCCAGAACCACAAAATCAACATGCCCAGGCCGCACAGCCCGGCGGAAAAGCTCAGTGTCAACAGGCGGCTCAACTCACCCTTGGCCGTGGCGCGCCAGGCGGTGCGCTTCATCTTGGCGTCAATCTGCTGTTCAACCAGGCAATTGAAGGCGGCGGCGGCACCCGCCACCAACCAGATACCCGCTGTGGCCGCCAAAATCACGCCCCATTGAGGGCCGGACGGCAGGCCAGGAATGGCCAAGGCCATGCCGATCACGGCACAAAAAACAATCAGTTGCACCACCCGCGGCTTGGTCAGTTGGTAGAACTGTTGCCAACGCGAGCTGGGCGGCATTGCGGCCAAAGTGGAGGAGGATGAAGCCATAAGAGCTGAAGTTATCTGTAATCGTGAGTCAGAGACGGGCCGGGTGGGCCGACACCGTATTTTGGTGCAAGCGCGCCAGCATGACGCTCAGAAGCACCAGCAACATCGCCGCGCCGCCGGTGTGGGCCAAGGCGGCAAGCAACGGCCAATCCAGCACAACGTTGGACAAGCCACTGACGAATTGCCAAGCGGCAACCCACAACAGCCGCTTTGCCCACAGCTTGGACGACGCTTGGCCAGACGCCACCAAACGCCAGGCGAACAGCAGAATGGCCGCAAAGACCAGCCCAGCGCCGATGCGGTGCGTCATGTGGATGGCGGTCAATGCGGCAAAAGGCAGCCAGCCACCGTCTGCACCGACGCCAAGCTCACGCCACAAAGTAAAACCATGCTCGAAGTCCATGGTCGGCCACCACTGCCCACCTTGGCAGGTGGGAAATTCAGCACAAGCCAGCACGGCGTAGTTGGTGCTGACCCAGCCGCCCAAACTCACTTGCACGAGGGACAAGCCCAGCAACAGCCAAGCCGCAGCGCGCAGCCCGCGACCCCAAACCAGCGGCTTGGGCTGGTAGCCCTGGGCCGTCCAGGCCAGCAACATCAGCAGCCCCAAACCACCCAGCAAATGCAGGGTCACGATGGCGGGGAAGAGCTTCATCGTCACCGTCAACGCGCCAAAAGC
>JBIIVZ010000096.1:0-7630 GCA_044339175.1 Roseateles sp. | reverse complement strand
CCATCCACGGGCTCATTTTTTCTTCCTCGGTGCCGGGCAGGAAGCCGATGTCCTCGCCGACCGGCACGGTCACACGGGTGACGATGATTTCGGAATAGCGGCGCTCGTCCAGCACTTGCGACAGGCCTGCGGCCAGCGCCATCAAGGTCTTGCCGGTGCCGGCGGTGCCGGTCAGGGTGACGAAATCACATTCCGGGTCGAGCAGCAGATTGAGGGCGAAGTTCTGTTCGCGGTTGCGAGCGGTCACGCCCCAAACGGCATGTTTCTGGTTGCCGTAATCCTTCAGCGTGCGCAAGACGGCTGTTTTGCCTGTGATCTCCAACACCTTGGCGTAGAGCGGCGCGGCACCGGGCGCTTCCAGGTAAACCAGTTCGTTGACCAACAGCGACGGCACCAACGGGCCGCTGATCCGGTAGAAAGTGATGCCGCCCTGGCTCCAGCTTTCCATCGTCTTGCCGTGGCGCTCCCAGAAGTCGGCCGGCAGCGACTGCACGCCGGTGTAGAGCAGGTCGGAGTCTTCCAGCGTCTTGTCGTTGCGGTAATCCTCGGTCGGCAAGCCCAGCGCTCGCGCCTTGATGCGCATATTGATGTCCTTCGACACCAGCACCACTTCGCGACTTGGGTTTTGCAGCTTCAGCGACTGCACAACGGCCAGGATCTGGTTGTCGGCCTTGCCCTGCGGCAAGCCGGCCGGCAGCGGCGTATCGATCAAACCGGTCTGAAAGAACAACTTGCCGCCGGCTTCGCGGTGGCCGGTGTGGTCCAGTGGCAGGCCTTTGGCCATCTCCTCCAGGCCGCTGGTCTTCAAGCCGCCAGCCAAAGCGTCGAGTTCACGGCTGACTTGGCGCACATTGCGCGCCACTTCGGTCATGCCCTTTTTGTGGCCGTCCATTTCCTCCAGCGTGATCATCGGCAGATAGATGTCGTGTTCCTCGAAGCGGAACAAGCACATCGGGTCGTGCATCAACACATTGGTGTCGAGCACGAACAGTTTGGCCGCTTCGTTGCTCTTCTTCTTAGCCGCGAAGGCCTTGACAGGCGCTGACCTGACTTGGGTCAGCGGCTTGGCGGACAGCGCTGGCGCGAGCGGCGGTGTGACAGGGGCAAAGGATGTCGGTGCCTGCGCGAGCACCGGCACAGTTGCCGGTACTGGCACTGGTACCGGCACTGGCAGCTTTGTCGGCAGTCGCGCGGCGAGCGCCTTTTTGGCGGGTACCGGCGCAGCCTTGGCTGGCGCCGTCGATTTCACGCTCGGCTCGGTGCTGACCATCTGGAGGATGGGTGCCGGCTTGGCGGCGGGCGCGCTGCGCGCGGGTGAGGGCTTGCTGACCGCCAGCGTCGCCTCGAAGGCGGAAGGCTCGAGGCGGCTGGCGCGCTTGGTCGGGGGCTTGGGCAGTGGCATGGTGGCGTCAGCCCGCATCGCTGCGGGCGCAGGTTCAAAAGCGGGGTGTCAGGCCTGAAAAACAAAAAAGCCGCACAGTCTGCTGAGCGGCTTCATTGGTAGGTGATTCAGGGGTTTCGAGCATGCGTTCATTATGCACAAAGCGCTGTGACCGCCGAGCTGGCTGGGTCAGCAACAACCCGGCAGCAACAACTCGGCAAAAACAACAAAGCCGACCCGGAATTTCTTCGCGATCGGCTTTGCGTTCAGTGCTGGGTGCAGCGGGCTGGCACCCGGTGCTTGTGTGAACTCAGGTCACGCTTGAGCGGCTTCTTTGTTCAGTGCCGAGACTTCTTTCAGCACTTCATCCACATGGCCAGCGACCTTGATGCCGCGCCATTCGGCTCGCAACACGCCAGTGGCGTCGATCAGGAAGGTGGAGCGCTCGATGCCCTTGACCTTTTTGCCGTACATGATCTTGTTCTTGACCACGCCGAACATGTGGCAAAGCTTTTCTTCGGTGTCGGCGATCAGCTCGAATGGCAGTTCAAGCGTCTGCTTGAACTTGTCATGTGAAACCATGTTGTCGCGGGATACACCCATCACCACCGCACCAGCTTTCACAAAATCGTCGTGTCGGTCACGAAATTGCATAGCTTCGGTCGTGCAGCCTGGGGTATTGTCTTTAGGGTAGAAATACAAAACCACGGCTTGACCAAGATAGGTGTGCGGTGTGAACTTCACACCGCCTGTGGCAAGAGCTTCAATTTCCGGAAGAATTTTGTTCAGCGCTGGCGTCATGTGGCATCTATTTTGATGTGCCCGGGCGGGCATAGCTTTGCATTATACGTTGAAGGGTCGATGCCATGGCTGCGCCTGCTCCGCGCCTGTTAGGGGGCTGTGCTTTTGCTCGATCGGCAGCGACTGAGGGGGCAGGTTTTGGAATAGCTGAGAGGCGCTCAGCGGTCAATCAACAGGGCGGCCAGCACCGCCCGACTCTCGCTTGCCAGCACGTTGTAAGTGCGGCAGGCCGCAGCCAAGTCCATGGTCTCGACGCCGATGCGGGCATTGATCAAGCAGCGATACAGCGCCGGTTTGGCAAAGCGCAACCGACTGCCGCTGCCAAAAATCACCAGTTCGGGTTTGAGCGCCAGGATTTGCTCGAAATGACTTTCGCTCAGCAGATCGAAGCTGTCGAGCGCCCAAGTTTGCACGCTGCCGCTCCACGGCACCAGCAGGCTGCTGCTGTGCTGCTCGCCGTTGACCCAGACGGTCTGCCCGTCGTGGCGGGAAATGGTGTTGCCGCCTTGCGGCTCATCGAGATGGAATTTCATGGGTGCTTGATTTGCGAGGTCGCAGTTTCGTCCGATTTGCGGCGGTTTGCCAGTCCGCTGCGCAGAAAGCCTGGCGGCCATGTGATTAAATTGTATGTTTTGCGGTGCAGCACTCGCTCAGCCGGCCTTTCTCATTCACCCGTTACCCAGGGAGACTTCCTCTTGAAGCCCATCGTCAAGTCCAGCAAATTGGCCAATGTCTGCTACGACATCCGCGGGGCCGTGCTTGACAAGGCGCGCCAGATGGAAGAAGAGGGGCACAAGATCATCAAGCTGAACATCGGCAATATCGCTGCGTTCGGCATCGAGCCTCCCGACGAGATCGTGCAGGACATGATTCGCAACCTGCCCGCAGCGGCCGGTTACACCGACTCCAAAGGCCTGTTCGCGCCACGCAAGGCGGTCGTGCACTATTGCCAGGAGAAGAAGATCGCTGGCGTCCATGTGGACGATGTCTATTTGGGCAATGGCGCGTCCGAGTTGATCGTGATGGCGATGAATGCCCTGCTCGACAACGGCGACGAGGTGCTGTTGCCGGCCCCCGATTACCCGCTCTACACCGCTGCCGTGGCGCTGTCGGGCGGCCGGCCGGTGCATTATTTGTGCGATGAGCAAAGCGACTGGATGCCCGACATCGAGGACATCAAGCGCAAGATCACGCCCAACACCCGCGCCATCGTCGTCATCAACCCGAATAATCCGACCGGCGCGCTGTACCCGGAAAGCGTGCTGCGTGAAATCGTTGAAGTGGCGCGTCAGCACCAGCTGATCATCATGGCCGATGAGATCTACGACAAGACCTTGTACGACGGCGAGACCCACACCAGCATCGCCTCGCTGGCCGACGATGTGTTCTGCCTGACCTTCAACGGCTTGTCGAAGAACTACCGCGCTTGTGGTTACCGCGCCGGCTGGATGGTGGTGTCGGGTGAAAAGCGCCATGCGCAGGACTACGTCACCGGCCTGAACATGCTGGCCTCGATGCGTCTGTGTGCCAACACGCCGGGTCAGTTGGCGATTCAGACCGCGTTGGGCGGCTACCAAAGCATCAAGGATCTGGTCGCCCCGACCGGTCGGCTGTGCCGTCAGCGCGACCTGGCTTATGACTTGCTGAGCCAGATTCCCGGCGTCAGCGTGGTCAAACCGAAGGCGGCCTTGTATATGTTCCCGCGCCTCGACCCCAAGATGTACCCGATCGAGGATGACCGGCAATTTGCCTACGAATTGCTGGCCGAGGAAAAGGTCTTGATCGTGCAGGGCACCGGCTTCAACTGGAACGCGCCCGACCATTTCCGGCTCGTCTTCCTGCCCAACTCCGACGATCTGAAAGAGGCCATCGGCCGGATCGAGCGCTTTCTGGCGCATTACCGCAAGCGCAATGCCTGATATCGCGGAATTTCAGACTAACCCAGACTGTTTGAAGAGTGCGTGACCTTGGCTGGGCACCGCAATTGAACGACTCAACTTAGAAGAAAACATCATGAAACCGATCAAAGTCGGCCTGCTGGGCATTGGCACCGTGGGCAGTGGCACTTTCAATGTGCTGCGTCGCAACCAGGAAGAAATCCGCGGCCGCGCCGGTCGGGGCATTGAAGTGACGATGGTGGCGGACCTCGACGTCGAGCGTGCCCGCAGCATCGTCGGAGCCGACAGCGGCGTGACCGTGGTGGCCGATGCCCGCCTGGTGATTGCCAACCCCGAGATCGACATCGTTGTCGAGTTGATCGGCGGCTACGGCATTGCGCGCACGCTGGTGCTGGAGGCGATTGCCGCCGGCAAGCATGTGGTGACGGCCAACAAGGCGCTGTTGGCCGTGCACGGCACGGAGATTTTTGAAGCCGCACGCGTCAAGGGCGTGGTCGTTGCTTTCGAGGCTGCCGTGGCCGGTGGCATCCCCATCATCAAGGCTTTGCGCGAGGGCCTGACGGCCAACCGCATCGAGTGGATCGCCGGCATCATCAACGGCACGACCAACTTCATCTTGTCCGAAATGCGCAGCAAGGGCCTGGACTTCAGCGTCGTGCTGAAGGAAGCGCAGCGCCTGGGCTATGCCGAAACCGACCCGACCTTCGATATCGAAGGCATCGACGCCGCCCACAAGCTGACCTTGATGAGCGCGATCGCCTTCGGCATTCCGGTGCAGTTCGATAAAGCCCATGTGGAAGGCATCACCCAACTGCAAGCGGCCGATATCAAGTATGCCGAGCAACTGGGCTATCGCATCAAGTTGCTGGGGCTGTCCCGCCGGCGCGACAACGGCATCGAGTTGCGCGTCCACCCGACGTTGATCCCGACGCACCGCCTGATCGCCAATGTCGAAGGCGCGATGAATGCAGTGATGGTGCAGGGCGATGCCGTCGGCACGACCTTGTATTACGGCAAGGGCGCAGGTGCCGAGCCGACCGCGTCGGCCGTCATCGCCGACTTGGTGGACATCACCCGTTTGGCCACCGCCGACCCGGATCACCGCGTGCCGCACTTGGCCTTCCAGCACCACGCGATGAGCAACACGCCGATCCTGTCGATGGACGAAGTGGTCACGTCCTTCTACTTGCGTTTGTGTGTAGCCGATGAGGCGGGCGTGCTGTCCGCCATCACGACGATTCTGGCCGAGCACGACATCTCGATCGACGGCGTGCTGCAACGTGAATCCGCCGATGGCGAGAAGCAGACCGACCTGATCATCGTCACGCATGAGACGGTGGAAGGCCGCATGAACCGTGCGCTGGCGCAGATGCAAGCGCTGCCGACGGTGCTGTTGCCGATCGTGCGCATCCGCAAAGAAGAGCTGGCTTGAGGCTGAAAATTTTCTACTGCGCAGCTGCCATGCGTCGTTGGCCGAATGCTCGGAATCCTCACGTACCCAAAGTACGTTCCGGTTCCTGTGCTTCTTCGCCCTAGCCTGCCAACCGCTCGCTACGAAAAGTTCTCAACCTCTGAGGCCCTGAACATGAAATACATCAGCACCCGCGGCGACGCCACTGAACGCAGTTTTTGCGAAATTTTGCTGGAAGGCTTGGCACCGGACGGCGGCCTGTATCTGCCGGTCAGCTATCCGCAAATCGACACGGCCACGCTGGCCCGTTGGCGCGGTTTGGCCTATGCCGACCTGGCCTTCGAGATCTTGTCGCTCTACATCGACGACATCCCGGCCGACGACTTGCGGGCCATCACTCGCCGCACCTACACGGCCGAGGTGTTTGGCACGCCCGAGATCACGCCGTTGAAGGTGCTGGAGCCGGGCTTGGCCCTGCAAGCGCTGTCCAACGGCCCGACGCTGGCGTTCAAGGACATGGCCATGCAGTTGCTGGGTGGCTTGTTCGAATATGAGCTGAAGCGCCGGGGCGAAACGCTGAATATTCTGGGTGCGACATCCGGTGACACCGGCAGTGCGGCCGAGTACGCGATGCGCGGCAAGGTGGGCGTCAATGTCTTCATGCTCAGCCCGCTGGGCCGCATGAGCCCCTTCCAGCAGGCGCAGATGTTCAGCCTGCAAGATGCCAACATTCACAACGTGGCGGTGTCCGGCGTGTTCGATGAGTGCCAAGACATCGTCAAGGCCGTCTCCAACGATCTGGCGTTCAAGCGCAAGTACAAGATCGGCACCGTCAATTCGATCAACTGGGCCCGCTTGCTGGCCCAAGTCGTTTATTACTTCGCCGGCTATTTCCAAGCCACTGCACCTGGGGCCCCCACGCGAGGGGATACCTCGCTGCCCCCCGAGGGGGCGTCTTCGTCTTGGGGCGGCCCGGCGACGAAGGACAATTCCGAGCAGGTCAGCTTCACCGTGCCTTCCGGCAACTTTGGCAATGTCTGCGCCGGCCATGTCGCGCGGATGATGGGCTTGCCGATCCGGCAGTTGGTGGTGGCCACCAACGAGAACAACGTGCTGGACGAGTTCTTCCGCAGCGGTGTCTACCGCGTGCGTACGGCAGCCGAAACGCTGGAAACCTCGAGCCCGTCGATGGATATTTCCAAGGCCAGCAATTTCGAGCGCTTCGTGTTCGATCTGCTCGGCCGCGACGGTGCGCGGGTCAAGCAGCTGTTCACCACGGTCTTGGCCACCGAGGGCCACTTTGAAGTCAGTGCCGACGAGCGCCAGCGCATCGCGCAATTCGGCTTTGTCTCCGGTGCCAGCAGCCATGCGGATCGGCTCGCGACCATCCGGGCTGCCTACAAGAACTACGGCGTGATGATCGACACCCATACCGCCGATGGACTGAAGGTGGCGCTGCAGCAGCGCGAAGCCGGCGTGCCCATGCTGGTGCTGGAGACCGCCTTGCCGGCCAAGTTTGCCGCCACCATCGTCGAGGCGCTGGGTTTGGAGCCGCCGCGTCCGGCCGGGCTGGAGAACATCGAGGCCCTGCCCAAGCGCGTGATCGAGATGGCGGTGGACGTGCAAGCGGTGAAAGATCTGATTGCGCAACATGTCTGAGCAAGCGTCCGGTCAACAGCGTCCAGCGCTGCAAAGCCTCGATCAAGCATTGGCTCGTTTGCTGGCGGCCGTGTCGCCGCTGCCGAGTCCCGACACCGTGGCGACCCAGGACGCACTGGGCCGCGTGCTGGCGCAAGACGTCAGCTCGTTGCTCGATGTGCCGCCGGCCGACAACACCAGCATGGACGGCTACGCGCTGTTCGCTGCCGATGTCAGCCAGCTCGGCACCTTGTTGCCGGTCGCGCAGCGGGTGCCCGCCGGCACTGTGGGCGCGCTGCATCAAGCGGGCACGGCGGCGCGCATCTTCACCGGTGCACAGATTCCGCTGGGTGCCGATGCGGTGGTGATGCAGGAGCAATGCGAGACGATCGCCGAGGCCTCGGCAATCACCAGCTTGGGCAGCGTGCGCGTCAATGCGCCGGTGCAATCCGGCCAATGGATACGCCGGCGCGGCGAGGACGTGCAGCAGGGCGCGCTGGT
>JBIIVZ010000095.1:0-7688 GCA_044339175.1 Roseateles sp. | reverse complement strand
ACATACAGACCTTGCTGGCCGAAAGTAAAAACTTGTTGTGCATCCATGGCGGGGTCTCGGCGAAAGCGTCTGGGGAGATGCGAGCAATTTGGCTTCGGGGAACGGACCGCGCGGCTCAGGTTACGAAGCTCGCCGCCAGCGAGCCGAGCAGCAAGTTCCAGCCATCGGCCAGCACAAACAGCATCAGCTTGAAGGGCAGGGCGACCAGCACCGGGGACAACATCATCATGCCCAAGCTCATCAACACGCTGGAGACGATCATGTCGATGACCAGGAAGGGGATGAAGATCAGGAAGGCGATCTGAAAAGCGCTTTTCAGCTCACTGGTCACAAAGGCCGGCACCAGTACCCTGAACGGCACGGCTTCAGGTTTGATTTCACCCTCCAGCTTGGCCAAGCGGGAGAACAGTGCCACATCGGCTTGCCGGGTCTGCTTGAGCATGAAGCTGCGCATCGGCGGCTCGGCCCGCTTGATCGCTTCGTCAAAAGCAATCTGACCGGCGCTATACGGTGCCCAAGCGTCGGCGTAGACCTTGTCCAGCGTCGGGCTCATCACAAAAAATGTCAGAAACAGCGACAGCCCGACGATGACCTGGTTGGGCGGTGCGGCCTGTGTGCCCAGCGCCTGGCGCATCAACGACAGCACGATGACGATGCGGGTGAAGCCGGTCATCATCAACAACACGGCCGGCAAGAAGCCCAGGGCGGTGAAGAACAGCAGCGTCTGTATGGGCACCGAAAAGCTGTTGCCGCCAGCACCCTGGCCGATCAGCAGCGGCAGTGTGGCGGGCGGCGTGATGGGCCCGACGCCCTGGGCGACCGCGACAGCGGACGCGGCCGATAAAACCGTCAGGCCCAGTGCTCGCAGCACGCTGCGGCGCTGAACGGGGAGCAGTTCAAGGCGCATTTGGAGCTCCCGCCGCTTGGCCGGCACCGGTGGCGCTGCTGGCGCCGGGCACCTCTTGGCCAACTTGGCCGCGCAAGCGCGCACCGAGCATCTGGGCAAAGCTGGCGCGGCCAGCCGTGTCGGCGGTAGCGGCCAGGTTGGGCTCTTGCGGCGGCATCACATGCAGGGTGGTGATTTGTTGACCGGTCACGCCCAGCACCAGCCAGCGCTTGTCTTCGCCCTGGCCGACCTCGACCGTCAGCAGACGCTGATTCGGGGCCACAGCCAGTTGTGCCACCAGCCGCATCACGCCGCTCGCACTGGAGCCGCCGAGCGGTGTGCGCTTGAGCAACCACAGCACCAGCGGGATCAGGCACAAGATGGCCAGGAACCAAAGAAAGGGCAGCAAGGAGGTGTTCATCGGTCTATTTGTCCACTCACCCGCTCAGCCTTTGCTGAGCCGGCGCATGCGCTCGGACGGGGTCACGATGTCGGTCAAGCGGATGCCGAACTTGTCATTCACCACCACCACCTCGCCCTGGGCGATCAAATAACCATTGACCAGCACGTCCATCGGCTCTCCGGCCAGCGCGTCCAACTCCACCACCGAGCCTTGAGCCAGTTGCAGGATGTTCTTGATCGGGATGCGCGTGCGACCCAGCTCCACCGTCAACTGGACGGGAATGTCCAGAATCATGCTGATGTCGCCACCCGGCATATTCATCGGCGTGGGCGAGAAATTGGCAAAGCTGGCGGCGGACACCTGCTCGCTTGGCGCGCGCAAGTCTTGCGCCACTTCGGCCACTTCGGCCGGGTTGGACTCCGCCAGGGCGGCGGCCCACTCGGCCGCCATTGCGTCTTGTTCGTCGGAGGATGTGCTGTCAGACATTGCGGGCTCCCAGCCAACCCAGGTCTGGACTGGTCAGCATTTGCTCAACTTTGATGGCGTATTTGCCGTTCGACGTGCCGTAATTGCAGTCGTAGATCGGGACGCCGTCGATCTTGACCTTGATCAGCGGGTCCAGATCGAGTTCGATGAAGTCGCCAGGCTTGAAGGCCAGCAACTGCTCGACCGTGGCCGGTGCGGTGCCTAACTCGGCCACCAGTTCGACCTCGGCCGCCTGAATCTGGTGCTTCAGCAGGGTGACCCAGCGGCGGTCCGGCTCGGTGGAATCGCCCACGGTGGTGGAATACAGCACATCCCGAATCGGCTCCAGCGTGGCGTACGGGATGCAGAAATAGACGGTGCCGCTGGTTTCGCCGATTTCCAGCGTGAACGAGGTCGAGACGACGATCTCGCTGGGCGTGGCGATGTTGGCGAACTGCGGCTGCATCTCCGAGCGCTGGAACTCCAGTTCGAGCGGGTAAATGCCGTGCCAGGCTTTGCGGTATTCGTTCGTGATCACTTCCACCAAGCGCAGGATCACGCGCTGCTCGGTGGCTGAGAAGTCACGGCCCTCGATGCGGGCGTGGAACTTGCCGATGCCGCCGAACAGCGCGTCGATCACGGCAAACACCAGCGTCGGGTCGCAAACGATCAGGCCGTTGCCGCGCAACGGTTTGACCGACACGATGTTGAAGTTGGTCGGCACGACGATTTCGCGCAAAAAGGCGCTGTACTTTTGCACCTTGATGCCGCCAATCGCGACCTCCGGGCTTTTGCGGATGAAGTTGAACAGGCCGATGCGGATGTTGCGGGCAAAGCGCTCGTTGATGATCTCCATCGTCGGCATGCGGCCGCGGACGATGCGTTCCTGGCTCGCCAGGTTGTACTCGCGGATGCCGCCAACCTGTTCTTCCTCGGCATCCAGCTTTTGGCTCTCGCCGGTAATGCCTTGCAGCAGGGCATCGACTTCGTCTTGCGAGAGGATTTGCTGATTCATGTTGAACCTAGGTTGAAGCGCCGGTCACTGGACGATAAAGGTGGAAAACAGCACTTTGGTGACTGGGCTGACGACCTGGGTCTTCTTTTTCTTTTTCTTCTTGGTGGTATCGGCCGGCGGCTCTTCTTCCTCGTCGTCAAGCTCGATGCCCATCGGCCGCACCGATTCGCGCATGATTTCGGCCGCCAGTCTTTCCTTGCCCTCGCGGCTCAGCAACTCGACCGAGGTCTTGTACGACAGCACCATCAGCACATTGCTGCGGATGGCAGGCAAATAAGTCTTGATCTGGTCGGCCGTGTGCGAGTCAGCCACTTGCAGCGTGATGCCGATCTGGGCGAAGCGGTCGATCTCCTTGTCGGCCAAGTTGACGGTGAACGGCTCTAGCGGCACAAACATCGGCGGGGTACCGGGTTTGGGTGCGGCATGCGCAGGAGCGGCTTCGTGGGTGGTGTCGCCGTCTTCTTCATCGCTGGCGGCGGCCTTTTTCTTCAACAGCAACATGGCGACAACACCACCGAGCACCAGCACCAGCACGGCCGCAGCAATGATGATGATGAGCTTCTTTTTGCCACCGCCCTTAGGGGTAGCGACTGCGGCAGCGGCAGCGGGTGCTGATGACATCGAAAATCTCCTGTGGGGCGTGCATGAACCGATGCTGCGGCGCTCTGGCGATGAGCCGCTGATGACGCCAAAGTTTTCACGCGACCTGCTTTTTGCAAGCCTTGCTGAACTTGTTGACCCTGCCCGGGCTGTTCGGTGACACCGGCGACCCGGCCATCAAGCCGAGTTTGAGTCGATTATTGTCGCCCGGCGGCCAGGGCAAGCCTGGATAAGCGGGGCACAGGGTCGCTTAATCGTTTCCTATCGACGCGGCGATCCACGCGGGCAGCGCCTCAGGCGTAGAGATCGAGCACGCCGCGGGTGGCGCGCGCTGGCCCCGGCGCGTTGCCAAGGGCGCTCAGGGCCGAGTCCGGGCCGGCAAGGCGGGCGCGGCTGGCGGCTGTGTTGCTGCTGTTGTTGTTGGCACGGCTGTCCGCTTCGCCGCCTTGACCGGGGGCTTGTTGGAACACGCCGCCGCCGCTCAAGGTCAGACCGGCGTCGCGCAGTGCGGCAGCCAAGTCGGGCAAGCTGCGCTCCAGCACGGCGCAGGTGTCGGCTTGCTCGGCATGGAAGGAGATCTGGGCTTGCTGGCCGTCCACCACGATTTGCACCGCCACCGGCCCCATCTCGGCCGGGTTCAAGTGCAGCTGTGCGGTCTGCACACCGTCGGCCGTCAGCAGGCTCAGGCGGGCGGCCAGCGCCGGCGCGAAGGCCGGCTCGAACAGCGGTTGCGCCAGACTGACCACGGTGGGCGGTGCGCTGGCCGCGGCCGCTTTGAGTTCGCCCGGCGTGCCCGCACCCAGGGCCGCCGCCATGCCTTCGAGCGCAGTGCCCGCTGTCTTGCCGTTGGCCGTAGCTTGAGCAGGCAGCAGGGCGCTTTGCAGTTCGGTGCTGGAGGCCGTGGCCGTAGCTTGTTCGCCCAGTTCGGCCGTGCTGTTGGGGGCGGTTTGTGCGTTGGCCTGCGCTCGCTCCAGCCCAACGCCTGCATCTGCACGGCCGCGTGCACCGGCCAGTCCGGGCCGGCCCGCGCCGCCCGCGTTTGCCCGTGTGTCGCCCGTTTGTTGAGCATCGCCATCGGTGCCTTGTTCTGCGCCTTGTGCAGCAGCCGTGAGTGCGGCGAGTGCGGCTTGCAGGCCGGTGCTGGCGGGTGACTGTTTGGCGGCGGCGGCTTGCGCTGCGGCGTCCGCCGTTGTCGCGGTGCTGGCAGCCTCGGCTGAATCTGCTGCCGTGCGTTCAGACGCAGCAGTCTCGGTGGCGGCTTCGTCCGCTTTGTCCGACTCGAGTCTGCTGCTGCTGCTGCTGCCCTGCGTCGCCGCACGTGCTGCTGCTGCGGGCGGCGCTCCGGACTGTCGGTTGTTCAGCTTGCTTTCCTGCCGCTGGGCCTCGGTCTTGCCATCGCTGCTGCTGTTGCTGCCCGGGCTGGCGGGCTTGGGGGCGGTTTCGGGCTTGTAAGCAGGTGAGGCAGGGGCTGGGGTCGGTGCCGTTGTGGACGCTGGCGTGAGCGCTTCGGACGGCAGGGCATCCAGACCGCGCGGCGGCAGTGGCACCGGTTGTGCGGTCAGCTGCTTGTCGGTGGGGGCTGGTGGCGGCTGGGCCGGTTTGCCGTAGCCGTTCAGCAGCTGCGAGAAGCTGCCGCCGCTCGTGCCACCTTCCAAGCCGGCCGAGCCGGCCGAGCGCGCCTGCGGGCTGGTACTGCGGCCGCTGGCCGACAAATTGTTGACGATCGAGGTGGGGGAGACGTTGCTCATAGTCGGGTGCTTGGTCGGTCAATCGGTCGGTCGGTCAATCTATCAATCAGTCTGACAAAAGGGCTGAGCCTGGCTCAAGCCGACAATCGCGTGTACGGATTGAAGCTGGCCAGCGAGGCCCGTGCGGCCTGTTCGTCGGTGGCTTTTTGGTCCTGGCGCTGGGCGCTCAGACTGGCCTCGAGGAGGCGGCGCTCGATCAGCTTGCGCACCGAGGCGACGCGCATCTCCAGCTCCAGCAGGGTTTGGCGCGCATGGGCCAAGCGTTGATCTGCGAACTGCGCCACGTGGGTCTGGCTGGTGATGGCTTGGTCCAGGCGGCCGCCGAAGTTCTGGTAGCAGCCGACGATTTCCATCGTGCCCTGGCGTGCGAACTGCTGGGTCCAGCGCTGTTGGTAGTCGCTGCGGTATTGCGACAGGTCGCCCTGTTGCGCGCGCGCCTGAGCGGCCCGGGTTTGCGCGTCCAGCACCAGTTGCATCGCTTCGTCGCGCTTCTCTTCGGCCCGTTCGAGCAGGATGTTCAGGACTTGCAGATTGCTTGAACTCATCGCTGTGGCTTTCGTGAGATGGGAGGGGATTTAAGTGCCTTGGACGACGGCGGACAACTGACTGACGCTATCGGCCAGGCGTGCCGGGCTGTGCATGTCTTGTTGCAGCAGGCGGCTGATGTCGGGGGCGATGCGCACGGCCATGTCCAGCTCGGCATCGTGGCCGGGGGAATAAGCACCCAGTTGGATCAGGTCGCGCGCCTTGTTGTATTTGGCGAGCAATTGGCGGCAACGGCGTGCAGCCTCGATGTGCGGCTTGGCGGCCACGTTGGTCATCACCCGGGAGATCGAGCGCTCGATGTCGATGGCTGGGTAATGGCCGGCTTCGGCCAGTTCGCGGGACAGCACGATGTGGCCGTCCAGAATCCCTCGCGCCGCGTCGGCAATCGGGTCTTGTTGGTCGTCACCCTCGCTCAGCACGGTGTAGAAGGCGGTGATCGAGCCTTCGCCGGGCAGGCCATTGCCGCTGCGCTCCACCAATTGCGGCAGCTTGGCAAAGCAGCTCGGCGGGTAGCCTTTGGTGGCCGGTGGCTCGCCAATCGCCAGCGCGATTTCGCGTTGCGCCATCGCGTAGCGGGTCAGCGAATCCATCAGCAGCAGCACATGCAGGCCGCGGTCGCGAAAGTTCTCGGCGATGGCCGTGGCGTAATGCGCGCCCTGCATGCGCACCAGCGGTTGCGCGTCGGCCGGTGCGGCCACCACGACCGAGCGCTTCAGGCCTTCCTCGCCAATGATGTCTTCGATGAATTCCTTCACCTCGCGGCCGCGCTCGCCGATCAACCCGACCACGATCACGTCGGCCTGCGTGTAGCGCGCCATCATGCCGAGCAACACCGATTTGCCGACACCGGTGCCGGCAAACAGGCCGATGCGCTGGCCCCGGCCGACCGTCAACATGGTGTTGATGGCGCGCACACCGGTGTCCAGCGGTGTGCGTACCGGGTCGCGGTCCATCGCGTTGATCGGGCGGCGCAGCATCGGCTCGGCCTGGGTGTTTTGCAGCGGACCACGGCGGTCCAGCGGGTTGCCGTGGGAATCAACCACGCGGCCCAGCAGACCGTCGCCCATCGGCAGGTGCAGGGCGCGGTCCTCGTCGCGCCGCCACGGGTGCATCGGCCGGCCGAGCTGCGGTGCCATCAGCGGCAGCGCGCGCGGCATCACCATGGCTCCGCTGGACAGTCCCTGCACATCGTCGGTCGGCATCAGAAAGGCGCGGTCGCCGGAGAAGCCGACCACCTCGGCATTGACCGGTCGGCGGCCGCGCTGCGGGTTCGCACCTGAGCTGGGCATGTGGATCTCGCACACCGAGCCGACCGGTACGCGCACGCCGGTCGCTTCCAGCACCAAGCCGGCCACGCGCACCAGTTTGCCCTGCGCTTCCAACGGCAGCGGGTTGCTGGCAAAGGCCTGCAGGTTGTCCAGATATTCGGTCCAGCGGGCGCGCCGGTTAGCGGGCTCTGGCGTGTGCTGCGAGCTGTTCATCAGCGATCGTCCTGGTGGGCCACGCCGTCAAGCACGGCCGCGGGCTCGCTGGTGCCGGCATCGGCGCTGCTGTCGCTGCTGCGGTGGTTGTCGTTGTCGTTCTCGTTCATGTCGCCAGAATCGCCAGCGCTGGCCGGGCGGGCAGTGCCGCCAGCGCCGCTGCGGCGGTCTTCCCACAGCGAGACTTGCCCCATGCCGGCGGCGGCTTGGCTCCAGCGTGCGGCCAGGGTGGCGTCCACACTGCTGATGTCGGATTCGATCTTGCAGCCCCCGCGCGGTATGTCGGCGTCGGGCAATACCTGCGCATCGCGCGAGCGCATTTCGTCGCCCGCGCCCTGTATCACCAGGGGCAAGTCGGCCGGGTTGACGCGCACCCGCACATGGCGAGCCGACAGTTGCAGCGCTTCCACGGCGTCATGCGCGACCTTGGCGATATGTTCCGGCCGCTGCTGGATTTCGCTGCGCACCACTTGGCGCGCCAGCTCGACCGCGCAACGCGCCAGCGCTTGCGCCATGTCGTTTTCCAGCAAGCGGAAGTCGGCAT
>JBIIVZ010000508.1:0-2685 GCA_044339175.1 Roseateles sp. | reverse complement strand
CCCAGCCCCAGCCGCCACGCGTCAGCAAATTCCTACAAAAAAGCCCGGTTTTGCCCTGCGTAGCCGCTGTGGCTGCCGGGCTACTCTGACATTTCACCCGCGCCTGTCCTTGATGGGCATCCGGCCACACCTGCTGTGTCGTGCGTCGCCGTCCAAGCGGTTTGATCGGCGGGCAGGTCAACCCACAAGCGGGCGCATCCGCTGAGCTGAAGGAGACGAGCGATGACAAGCCATTGGTTTTTGCGTCAAGGTCTTGAACGTCAGGCACCGGGAGAACTCCCCTGGGCGCGCTGAATTCCATGAGCGAATGGGCCGCTTACTTTCATTTCGCCCGCTGGCCACCGCGGCCGGATCTGCTGTTCTGGTTTGCGCTGACGCTGATCGCCGGTGCTTTGCTCGGTGGTGCGGTGTTTCGCCGGCTCGGCCTGCCGCGCATCGTCGGCTACAGCGCCGCCGGCATGGTGGTGGCTGGGCTGGGCTTGGGGCTGATCGATGGACAGTTGCAGGGCACCGACCGGCTGATCGTCGATCTGGCGCTGGCTTTGCTGCTGTTCGAGCTGGGCAGCCGCGTCTGTCTGCGCTGGCTGAAGGTCAATCCGGCCCTGCTGCTGACCAGCGTGGCCGAGTCGCTGCTGACTTTTTGGGCCATTTTTGCGGTGCTGCGCTGGTTCGACTTTGCGCCCGACGTGGCGCTGGCCGGTGCGGCGCTGGTCGGCGTGGCGGCCTCCGCCGTCATCGGCCGGGTGGCGACCGAGTTCAAGTCGGCCGGTCAGGTCAGTGAGCGGATGATCGTGCTCAGTGCGCTGAACACGCTCTACGCCGTGCTGCTGTTGAAGCTGGTGATCGGCTGGCTGCATGTCGAACAGCGCAGTGACTGGGTGCAAGGGCTGGCGCAGCCGGCCTACACCTTCATCGGCTCGGTGCTGGTGGCGGCCTTGCTGGCGGGTTTGGTCGGCTGGGTGCTGCGGCGCTTTGACCTGACGGACGAGAACTCGGTGCTGCTGCTGCTGGGCTTGGTCGTGATGGCGCTGACCGCCGCGCGGCTGCTGGCGCTGTCCACCTTGCTGGTGCCCTTGTTGGCCGGCGTGATGCTGCGCAACGCCAGCGAGCGGCCTTGCATCTGGCCCCGCCATTTCGGCTCTGCCGGCGGGGTGCTGGTGCTGATGCTGTTCGTCATCGTCGGTGCAGCTTGGTCGGTGCAGGGGCTGATGGCCGGGGCGCTGGTAGCGTCGGCCTTGCTGCTGACACGGGCGCTCAGCAAGGGGGTGGTGCTGGCCGGGCTGGCGCATGTCAGCGGCATCGAGGTCAAGCAAGGCCTTGGCCTGGCGCTGACTTTGACGCCGGTCTCGGCCACCTCGTTGGTGATGCTGGCTGAGCTGCAACTGAGCCACCCGCTGCTGGCCGCTCAATTGGCACCGGTGGTGGTGTCCGCCATTGCCATCATGGCGCTGCTCGGGCCGATGCTGGTGCAGGGCGGCCTCAAGCTGGCCGGTGAGCATCATCCCGTCACCCGTGCCGCTCCGCGCTTGAAAAAGGATAAATCTTGAGCCTCGACCATCTGCTCGGCCCGTTCGCCGATTCGCGCTCGTTGACGCTGGGCGTCGAGCTGGAATTGCAAATCGTCAACTCGCACGACTACGACCTGGCGCCCGCCGCCAAAGACCTGCTGCGCTTGATGAAAAAGCACAAGCTGCCGGGCAACGTCACGCCAGAAATCACCGACAGCATGATCGAGCTGTGCACCGGGGTTTGTACCGGTTATGCCGATGTGCTGGAGCAACTGACCGTCACTCGTGATGCGCTGAACGACTGCGCGGCGCAGCTGAATGTGGGGCTGTGCGGCGGCGGCACGCATCCGTTCCAGGACTGGAGCCAGCGGCGGATTTTTGACAAGCCGCGCTTCCAGGAGATTTCGGCGCTGTATGGCTATTTGTCCAAGCAGTTCACCATCTTCGGCCAGCATGTGCACATCGGCTGCCCTGGCCCGGACCAAGCGCTGGTGTTGCTGCATGGCCTGTCGCGCTTCATCCCGCATTTGATCGCGCTGTCCGCTTCGTCGCCGTTCGTGCAGGGCACGGACACCGGTTTCCATTCGGCGCGGCTCAACTCGGTGTTCGCCTTCCCACTGTCCGGGCGGGCCCCGTTCGTCAATCGCTGGGACGATTTTCTGATCTATTTCGAGAAGATGACGCGCACCGGCGTGGTCAAGAGCATGAAGGATTTTTACTGGGACATCCGCCCCAAGCCGGAGTTCGGCACGATCGAAGTGCGCGTGCTCGACACGCCGCTGACGATTGAAAAGGCCGCCGCCCTGGCCGGCTACATTCAATGCTTGGCGCGCTGGTTGCGAATCGAAAAACCGTTCGAACCGAATGAGGATGACTATTTGCCCTACACCTTCAACCGCTTCCAGGCCTGCCGTTTTGGGCTGGACGGCACCTTTGTCGACCCCGCCACCGGCGAGCACCGGCGGCTGCGCGACGACATCGAGGCGACCTTGCAAAAGTTGGAGATCCACGCGATGGAACTGAAGGCCGAGGGCGCTTTGAGCTTCATCCGCGCCGAACTGGCTGGTGACGGCAACGACGCCACCTGGCTGCGCGGCGTGCAGGCGCAGGAGAACCTGCTGCCCGAGGTGGTGCGCCAGCAATGCCTGCGCTGGTCGGGGCAGGCTGTCGGCTCATC
>JBIIVZ010000201.1:0-4906 GCA_044339175.1 Roseateles sp. | reverse complement strand
CGGCTCATCAGCCGGCTCATCGGCCGGCCCGTCGATGTGAATGCTGCAGCAGCGCCGCCACGACCGGCCCCGCTGCCGCCGCCGCTGAAGATCGGCTTGTCGGCCCGGCTGATGCATTCGCCGCCGCTGGAGCTCGGGTTTCGCAACAAGACGCTGCAATATCTGGAGCAGGCGATTGCGCACTGGGTGATGGACAAGGGCGCGCTGGTTTTCATGCTGCCAACGCTGGGCTTTGATGCCGAGGTGGCGCGGCGGCGAGTGTCGGTGCGGCAATATGTGGACACGCTGGACGGCCTGGTGATGCAGGGCGGGGCGGATGTCAGCCCGCTGGGCTACGGCCAGCAGCCGCTGCGCCCCGAGTGGGGTGGTGACATCGTGCGGGATCGCTACGAAATGGAGCTGCTGGAGGGCTTTCTGGCCCAGGGCAAGCCGGTGCTGGGCATTTGCCGTGGCGCGCAGCTGATCAATGTGGCTTACGGCGGCAGCTTGTATCAAGACATCCGCGTCCAGCGGCCCGAGGCCCGCCGTCATGTCGATGCTGACTTGTACGACCAACTCCAGCACGGCATCGACTTCGAACCCGGTTGTCGCTTGGGTGCGCTGTACGCCGGGCTGCCCGGCGGCGTGGTCACCAGCATCCATCACCAGGCGGTCGATCGGCTCGGTGCCGATCTGCACATCGAAGCCCGCTCCTCCGAGGACGGCGTCGTCGAGGCGATCCGCGCTCACGGGTCCGGCTTTGTCGTTGGCGTGCAGTGGCACCCCGAGTTCCACGCCGTCAACCCCGGCCTGCTCAGCGGCGGGCCGCTGCTGGATGGGTTTTTAGCCGCCGCGCTGGCGGTGCGCAGCGGTTGATTTGCCCCGCTATTTTTTACACGCTCTCACGCCTCCCCGACCGCATCGAGCGGCGCGAAGTCTGCGGCCGACTTGTTCTTCCACGCGGTGATGGCTCGGCCCATTTCGGCGCTGTCAAAAATGGCGCTTTGCAGCAAGGCCATCTGTTGCAAAGACGCGGCCACGCCGTGATCGCGCGCATGGTTCAGGGCCAGCTTGGAGCCGGCCATGGCCAGCGGCGATTTGGCCGCAATTTTTTGCGCCACCGCCAGCGCATGGGCCAGCAGGCTGGCGGCGTCCGGCAGCACCGCGTTGACCAAGCCCACAGCCAACGCGCGCTCGGCGCTGAGGCGCTCACCGGTGTAGGCCAACTCGCGGGCCAGGCCGGCCGGCATGATGTGCTGCAGGCGCTGCAGCACGCCCAGATCGGCCGCCATGCCGATATTGATTTCCTGCACGCTGAAAAACGCGTCGGCCGAGGCGTAGCGGATATCGCAAGCGGCCGCCAGGTCGAACGCGCCGCCGATGCAGCCGCCTTGAATGGCGCAAATGACCGGGAAGCGCGCTTCATCCAGCACGCTGAAGCAGTCCATCAGGCGGCGCAGAGAATCCTGAAAGCTCAGGCGTGCCCGCGCTGTGCCGGTGTTCAGCATCGCGCCGTCGCTGGCAAAAGTCTCCAGCGCCATGCCGGCGCAGAAATGCTTGCCGGTCGACGAAATCACCAGCACCCGCGCTTCGCCGCTGTCGTGCAGGCCGCGCACGGCATCGCGCAGCGCCGGGAAGAACGCGGGTTCCATTTGATTCAGGCGTTCCGGGCGATTCAGTTGCAAATGGGCCAGGCCGGCCGCGTCGGTGCTGAGGGTAAAAAAATCATTCATCGCTGAGGTCTCCGCTGTGGGTCTGCCGACCATAGCGCCAAGTTGTCGCAGCGCTATCTATTGCGCGACAGTCTGTGTCGGTTCGGGCGCTCGTTGTGCGCGTAGTAAAAAGTTCTCACCCTCTTGAGTACTTTCACCGACCGGGCAAGTCCGGGGGCGGCCGGGGCAGGTGCTTGCCTACACTCGTCGGCATGGCTACTTTGATGACTGAGGACGCGCTGCCCCTGCACTGGCAGCAATGGTTGCAGGCGGATGCTGCGCCCGCGCACGGCACGGTGTTGATCGTGCACGGGCTGGGCGAGCACATCGGCCGCTATGCGCATGTGGCCGAGCGTCTGAACCGCTGGGGTTGGCAGGTGCTGGGTCACGACCAGCGTGGCCATGGGGCATCGGGCGGCGCGCGCGGCGACGTGCCGGACGCCGAGTGCCTGTTGCGTGATCTGGCGCAGGTGATCGACCACGTGCGCGGCGACCCTGTGCTGGGCCTGGGGGCGCTGCTGTTGCTGGGTCACAGCATGGGCGGCCTGGTGGCAGCGCGCTTTGTCGCCGGTGGCTTGGCGGCCAGCTGCGGAGGGCAGTTGCCGATGTGGTTCCGGCCGGTCGATGGCCTTGTGCTGAGCTCACCCGCGCTGGATCTGGGCCTGTCCGGCCTGCAAGGTTTGAAGCTGGCGCTGGGCGCAGGCCTGGCACCCCATTTGTCCGTCGGCAACAAGCTCAAGCCGAGCTGGCTTTCGCGCGACCCGGCGGTGGTAAAGGCTTACACCGCCGACCCGCTGGTGCATGACCGCGTCACGCCGACGCTGGTGCGGATGATGGTGGACGGCGGCGAGTTGGTGCGCCAACATGCCGCCGATTGGGCCGTGCCCACCTTGTTGCTGTGGGCCGGCGGCGACCGCTGCGTGGCCCCGTCCGGCAGCGCCGAGTTTGCCGCCAATGCGCCGGTGGCCGCGTTGCGTTCGCATTGCTTCGAGGCGCTGGCGCATGAAATCTTCAACGAGCCTGAGCAAGAGCAGGTGTTCGAGCCGTTGCAAGCCTGGTTGGTGGAGCGCTTCGGCGCTTGATCGCCAGCCGGTAACCCTGCCGGGGCGACCCACAGGACGAGGCCGTAAACTGCCCTCTTCCCCGCCACAAGCTGGAGTTGCCCATGAACGCTCGCACCCCGTCGCTGTCTTTGCAGTCTGATCAAACCACCGCCCTGGGCGAATTCGCTGCCCGGGTCTGGGATGAGGAAATCGTCCCCGCCTTGACCACCTACATCGCCATACCGGCCAAGAGCCCGATGTTCGATGCCGACTGGGTGGCGCACGGCCACATCGACCGTGTGCTGCGCGATGCGGCCGCTTGGGTGGAGGGCAAGAAGGTGGCCGGTCTGAAGCTGGAAGTGATCCGCCTCGAAGGCCGCACGCCGGTGATCTTTTTCGAGGTGCCGTCCACCAAGCCGGCCGACGCCGACGGCAGCCCCGACACCATCGTGCTCTACGGCCACCTGGACAAGCAGCCCGAGTTCAACGGCTGGCGCAGTGACCTGGGGCCGTGGACGCCCAAGTACGAGGACGGCAAGCTCTACGGTCGCGGCGGTGCCGATGACGGCTACGCGATTTACGCCTCCTTGACAGCCATCATGGCGCTGGACAAACAAGGCATCCCACGCCCGCGCTGCGTCGGCATCATCGAAACCTGCGAAGAAAGCGGCTCCTACGACTTGCCGGCTTATCTGGACTTGCTGAAGGATCGGCTCGGCCAAGTCTCGCTGGTGGTCTGCCTCGACTCCGGTGCCGGCGATTACGGCCAGCTGTGGCTGACCACTTCGCTGCGCGGCATGGTCAGCGGTGTGTTGAAGGTCGAGGTGTTGACCGAAGGCATCCATTCGGGCGAAGGCTCCGGCGTCGTGCCGTCCAGCTTTCGCATCCTGCGCCATGTGCTGGACCGGCTGGAAGACTCCAAAACTGGCCGCTTGTTGCCGGCCAGCTTTCATTGCGAGATCCCGGCCAACCGCATCGAGCAGGCCCGCGCCACCGCCGAGCTGCTGCAGGGCGAGGTCTACAAGCGTCTGCCCTGGGCTTGCGGTGCCGACGGCGGCCCGGTGCTGCCGATGACCGATGAGCCGGTCGAAGTGCTGTTGAACCGCACGTGGCGGCCGACGCTGTCCGTCACCGGTGTCGATGGCTTGCCGGAGATGAGCGGTGCCGGCAATGTGCTGCGGCCGCACACGGCGTTCAAGTTGTCGCTGCGCTTGCCGCCGCTGATCGACGGCAATGAGGCCGCGTTGCGGCTGAAGGCCTTGCTGGAGGACAACGCGCCCTACAACGCCCGCGTCACCTTTGTGCCGGACGGTCGTGCCGGTGCCTACGGTGCCACCGGTTGGAACACGCCGGAGCTGGCACCTTGGCTGAGCGCTGCGGTGGATGCGGCCAGCCAGACGCATTTCGGCGCGCCGGTCGGCTACATCGGCCAGGGCGGCACGATTCCGTTGATGAGCATGCTGCAAAAAGGCTTCCCGGCCGCGCAGATGATGGTCTGCGGCGTGCTCGGCCCAAAAAGCAATGCCCATGGCCCGAACGAGTTCCTGCACGTGCCCTACGGCAAGCGGCTGACCGCCGCCGTGGCGCAGGTGATGGCAGCGCACCCGTAAGCGGCGGATGGACTTGTTGCGGGCGCTGAGCGTCTTTACCCATGTGATCGACGACGGCAGCTTCGCGGCGGCCGCGCGCGCTCTTGATCTGGCCCCCGCCGTGGTGACGCGCCTGGTGGCCGAACTGGAAGCGCATCTGGGGGCCCGGCTGATCAACCGGACCACCCGCAGGCTGTCCTTGACCGATATCGGCGAGGCTTATCTGGAACGGGCACGGCGCATCCTGATCGAGGTGGACGAGGCGCACGCGCTGGCCATCTCCGCCACCACCGAGCCGCGCGGCAATCTGCGTGTGCTGACGCCGCCGGGCATTGCCGTTCACCAACTGGCCAAGCATCTGCCCAAGTTCCGCCAGCGCTATCCGCAGGTGACGCTGGAGTTGCACTCACCGGGCGCGGTGCCGACGATGGATGAGTCGTTCGATCTGACGATTCTGCAGTCGCGGGAAGATCTGGAGGGCGACTTCGTGGCGCGCCGCTTGGCCCGCACCGAGGTCATCATGTGCGCTTCGCCCGAATATCTGGATCGGCGCGGAAGGCCGCTGCACCCGTACGATTTGCAG
>JBIIVZ010000094.1:0-7707 GCA_044339175.1 Roseateles sp. | reverse complement strand
GCTGCAACTGTGCTTCGTCCATCTTTGGTTCGCGCGACAGCACCCAGGCATAGCGGCGACCGGGCTCGCCGATCAGCACTTGGCGGTAGTCGCGGTCCAGGTCCAGCACCCAGTAATCGCCATAAAAGGGCCAGAAAAAGCTGACCCGCAATTTGGCGTTGCCGCTGTCGGCCACCGTCTTGGCGCGACCCTTCGCCTCGTCGATCTCGCCCTTTTCAGTGCGGCAGCGGTTCAGCACGTCGACCCGGTCACCGTCAAGCCGGTAGGTCGCTTGCGTGTCGGCCACGCAATGGCGCTGGAAGCGGTTGGGCAGCCGCGCAATCTCATACCAGCCACCGGCGTAGCGCTTCAAGTCCACCGCCGCCACCGTCGGCAGGGCGGCAGGTTCTGCTTGCGCCGCGCCTAAGCTGGCCAGCAAGCACAGGCTGGAGATGATTTTTCGCATGGGGAAGCAGGTCAAAAGTTCAGCAGCCAGCACCATAGCAAAAAGCACAGAGGCCCGCGCTTAGGCGGGCCTCTGTCAATGCGCAGCGGGCTGACCCAGCCCCGCCCCAGCAAACTCAGGACTGCCGGCGGATCATGAAGCCGATGGCCAGCAAGCCGGCCAGCATCAAGGCGTAGGTCTCTGGCTCGGGCACTGGCGTGACATAGGCCAAGTTGTCCACCACCACGCCCACGCCCTTGAACGAGATCGAGCGGATGTCGGCGCTGTTGCGCATGATGCCGACGAACTGGCCCTGGTCGTAGCTCATCACGTCGGTATCTATCGTCACCGTGTGGGTTTCGATGATCTGGTTGTTGTCGCCATAGGCCGACACCACCAACGCAAAACCCGGCAGGGCGTCGAGCGCAAAGTGGTTGGCAAAAGCACCCGCGCCGGCGCTCAGGCCGCTGAAGGTAAAGCGCAGCTCGCCGATGAAGCCGGAAGCCGCAAAGTGATTGCCAAAGCCGCCCCAGGCACCGTTGTCCTGCAAGTCCCGGTTGTTGGCCCCGAGCTCGGAGAACTGGTCGCCGGTGAAGGTCACGTCGCTGGACAGCACTTCGGGTCCGCTGGTGAGCAAGCCGTCGAAGGCCTCGAAGTCGATGACTTGAGTGGTCCCGGCCAAGGCGGCCTGGTTGTCGATGAGCGCAGCTTGTGCCGGCAAGGCAGCGGCCATCAGGACGACGACAGCGGCGGCGACGGAGATCAATTGAGTTTTCATGCGGATTGCTTTCTTGAATTGGATTGGAGTTGCGGCTTGCGGGTCAGGTCCCGATCACGCCGCCATCGTCTTTGGTGATGACCACCACCGATGAGCGCGGGCGGCCCGCAGGCAGCGCGGTCATGCCGTCCGACTCGACCGCGTACTGCCCCTGTGGCCAGTTGGAAAACTGGGTTGGGTTGGCGGAAGTGGCGTCCTCACCGGGGTGCTGAATGCCGACCCACATCGTCTTGCCGTCCGGCGTCATCGTCACGCCGGTCACTTCGCATTTGTTCGGCGAAGTCATGAAGCGGCGGGTTTCACCGGTGTTCGGGTCGCAGCAGACCATCACGTTCGAGCCGATATTGATCCAGTCGCCGGAGCTGTCGCCGACCTGGTCGGTCTGCACCCAGAGACGGCCGAAATGGTCGAACCACAGACCGTCCGGGGCACCATAGTCGGCGCTGCCATTGGGCGCATCGACGATATTGCCCTTGTAGTTGTTGGTCGGCTTGGCCGTCTTGGCCGTGGCGTTGTCACCGGCCTGGGCGAACAGATCCCAGGCAAAGCGGGTGGCAGTCACCGACTTGCCGGCTTCGCGCCAGCGGATGATGTGGCCGTAGATATTGTCTTCACGCGGGTTGGCTGCATCGACAGCCGGCCGAGCCGAGCCGGCACCGGTCGAACCATCGGCGGCGTTGCTTGAGGTGCCGGTGCCGCGGCGGTTGTTGTTGGTCAAGGTGCAATAGACCTCGACCTCGTCGAAGCCGCCGATGCGCGGGCGCGCGCCGGTCCATTCGGGGCGGTCCATCATGGTGGCACCGACAGCGTCGGCGGCCATCCGCACCTTGATCAGGATCTTGGCCAACACCTCGGCATCGTCGGCACCAGCGAAGTTCGGGTTGTCTCGCAGCGCCACGCCGTTCTTGCCCAGCGTGCCCGGCAGCAGCGGCAGCCATGCGCCGGTCAAGTCGGCGTCGAAGCGGGCGACATAGAGCGTGCCGTCGTCGAGCAGATGGCGGTTGACCGCGCGGTTGGTGGCCGAGAAGCTGGAGGTGCAGACGAATTTGTAGATGTATTCGTTGCGCTCGTCGTCGCCCATATAGATGCCGACGCGGTTGTCCTTGTCGACCACGTATTGCGCGCTCTCATGCTTGAAGCGGCCCAACGCGGTGCGCTTGACCGGCACCGACTTCGGGTCGTAGGGGTCGATCTCGACCACCCAGCCAAACAGATTCGGCTCGTTCGGGTTGGTCGTGATGTCCCAGCGCGGGTCGGTGGTGTGCCAGCGATAGCCGAAGCCGGCGGCCACGACACCGTAGCGGTTGAACAGCTTGCCGACATCGCCGGATGCTGCACTGGGCACCGCGCCGGTGGCACCGAAGTTGCCGTTGAAGTTCTCTTCACAAGTCAGATAAGTGCCCCAGGGCGTGATGCCGTTGGCGCAGTTGTTGACAGTGCCGAAGCAGTTGCGGCCGTCGGTGTTGCCGCCGGTCCAGGTGCTGGCGGTCTCGGTGATCGTGAACTGCTTGGCTTGCAGCAAGGCATGGCCGGCAGCGGGGCCGGAAATTTTCATCGGCGTGTTGGCGCTCAGGCGGCGGCCATAGGGCGAGGTCTTCACCACCATCCACTTGCCGCTGACCTTGCGCGCCTCGACGATGGACACACCATGCGCGGCCTGCGACTTGCGCGTCTTGGCGATGGTGTAGCCGGCACCGACCTGGCCGTCGGCAAAGAGGATTTCTTCATGCGTGTATTCGTTGTTCACGCACAGGATGCCGCGCACGCTGCTGGGCTTGCCATCCGCACCGGCCATCGGGAAGAAGTTCATGCCGTCGTTGTGGGCACCGAACTGCTTGAGCTGATCGGCAGCCGTCTCGCTGGCGCTGCCGGTGAACGGTGCACCGCCGGGCATGATCGGGTCGCCCCAGGCCACGAAGAGGCTGGCGGTGTAGCCGACCGGCACCTTGACCATGTCCACGACAGCAAAGCCGGCACCGGGGTTGATGTCGGTGCTGGCGGGCACGTTGGCAAAGCCGATGCCGGGGAAGCTCGGGATGCTGCTGGACACCGACGCCTGCACGGTGCTGACCAAGCCACCCAAGGTCAGTCCACCGGCAGTGACCAGGGCAGCGGCACCGGCGCCGCCCTTGACGAACTGACGGCGGCTGGCGTCCACAGCGTCGATGACGTCGCGGATCGAGGGGTTGGACGACGGGTTCAAGGACGCGTCGTTGCGGGGGTGGGAATTACCCTTCATATGGCTCTCCTGTGGGATTCGGCGGATAGACGGCACGAACGACGCGCAGGATGGCGGCCGCTCAAACACCTGTCCACTGTCGTTGCCGACGATGACGCGCCGATCAGGCCGAATAGCCGAGCGATGAGCTGAACGGCCCATGAAATGGCGGCTTTCACATGCTCGGCACTTCTTGCGGGCGCTGGGCGCACGCGTGCAGTGACAATCGTTCGATCATTCAACGCTGGGGTGGAGTGAACACCATGTCTTTGCAACAACTGACGCCGGAATGGCGGGCCTGGGTACGGGAGAACGTGGCGCGGGGCTGCTCAGTCGGATCGATGCTGGCGCTGTTGCAGCAAGGCGGCCATCACCAAGCGCTGGCTGAACGCGCGATTGCCCAGGCGAGCGCTGCAGCGGCCGGAATGCAAAGCGCAGGGCCGCCGCCCCAAGCACCGGCCACGCCGCAACAACCCCGCCAACGCCCGCAAATCGAGCTGCGCCACAACCACCCCCCATGCAGCGACGGCCAGCGGGTGCGTCTTGCGGCGGTGCTTGATCAACCGCAAGTGCTGCTGTTCGACAACATGCTGTCGGCGGCGGAATGCGAGGCGCTGATCGCGCTGGCGGAGCCGCGCTTGGCGCGCTCCACTGTGGTCGACGAGCAGCTCGGCGATGCCCGGCCGCATGCCGACCGGACCAGCGCGGGCGGCTGGTTCCAGCGCGGTGAAGACCCGCTGATCCAGCGTATCGAAGCGCGCCTGGCCGAAGTGCTGAACTGGCCGCTGGATCACGGCGAAGGCCTGCAGGTGTTGCGTTATGGCGTCGGGGGCGAATACCGCGCGCATTTCGACTATTTCAACCCGACCCATCCGGGCAGCCAGCAGCACTTGCGGACCGGCGGCCAGCGCGTCGGCACCTGCATCCTCTACTTGGGCGAGGTAGAGGCCGGCGGCGGCACCCGCTTCCCGTCGCTCGGCTTCGAGGTCAGGCCGACCCAGGGCGCCGCACTCTATTTCGCCAGCGTCGACGCGCAAGGCGTGGAGGACGCTGCCACCCTGCATGCCGGGGTGCCGGTGATTGAGGGCGTCAAATACATCGCCACCAAATGGCTGCGGGAGCGGCGCTACGGCTAAGGATCTTCGGCGGCGGTAAATTGGGCCGACCTACGCGTTGCGCCCGTGCGGCCAACAGCCACAGCGCTCGCCGTTATGCTCGGGCCCCAACTCCGGAGAACCTGCCATGACGACCGCTTTCTCACCGCTGCGCCGGCGCTTGCTGCACAGCGGCGCGGGCTTGGCAGGGCTGGCCGGTTTTGGCTTGTTGAGCCAGGCGCAAAGCCTGAGCGTGGCCCCAGCAGCGCAAAACGGGCCGGACTTGCCCGCACTGGCCCTCGCGCCGCTGGCCTTGACACGTCGGCTGCTGCCCAACGGGCTGGAGCTGATCACCCTGCCCGCGCCGAGCGCCAGCGTCAGCGTGCAGGTCTGGTACCGGGTCGGGTCCAAGGACGACCCGATCGGCCGCTCCGGCTTTGCCCATCTGTTCGAGCACATGATGTTCAAGCGCACCCGCTACATGGCGGATGAGCAGTTCGACCGCATGACCGAGGACGTCGGCGGCGACAACAACGCCTTCACCGCCGACGACATGACGACTTATCAGTGCGTCGTGCCGGCCCAGCATCTGGAGCCGATTTTGTGGGCCGAGGCCGAGCGCATGGCTCATTTGACGGTGGATCAGGCCAATTTCGACAGCGAGCGCGAGGTGGTGAAAGAGGAGTTTCGCCAGCGCGTGCTGGCCGAGCCGTATGGCCGACTGTTCAATGCGGTGGCCGGCTTCGGCTACCAGACTCACCCGTACCGGCGGTCGGTGATCGGCAATATCGACGATCTGAACGCTGCCACGCTGCAAGACGTGCGCGAGTTTCATCGGCGCTATTACCGGCCCGACAACGCGCTGCTGATCATCACCGGCGCGTTCGATGCCGCGCCGATGAATCGCTGGGTCGATCATTACTTTGGCAGCATTCGCGCTCCGGCAGCGCCGATACCCCGCGTCCAGACGGCCGAGCCGCGCCGCCTGAAGCACGAGCTGCACCGGTTGGCGGCGGGCACCGAGCCGCTGCCGGCGGCGCTGTTGATCTGGCAAGCGCCGCCGGCCAGCAGCGCCGACGCGATCACGCTGCAAGTGGTGCAAGGCCTGCTGGCGCTGGGTGATTCGGCACGGCTGAACGAGAGCCTGGTCTACCGCCTGCAGTTGGCGCAGAGTGCCGGCTTCGAGGCGCGCCTGAATGCCGATGTCGGCCTGCTGGTCGCTCATGCGGTGGCGGCAGACCAGCAATCGGCCGAGAGCCTGGTCGCACCGCTGGAGCGCGAGGTGCAGAGTCTGGTCAACGAGCCGCTGACCCAGCCGGAGCTGGACAAGGTCAAGGTGCAGTTGCTGACCGCCGCGCTGGTGAAGCGCCAGACGCCGTTGGGCCTGGGCGAGGCGATTGGCCAAGCGGCCCTGCTGCGCGGCGACGCCTTGGCCGTCAACCGCGAACTTGCTGAGCTGCAAGCGGTGACGGTGGCCGATGTGCAGCGCGTGCTGCGCCGTGATGTGCTGCGCGCACCGCGTGTCACCGTGCTGTACGGCGACGCCAAGAAGGCAGGTCAAAAGGCATGACGCCCATTGAGCGACACCGTGTGGGCTGGCGTGCTGCGGGTTGGCTGGCCGCACCGTTGGCCGCGTTGCTGACCTTGGCCACCGCCCTGCCCGCCGTGGCCCCGGCACCGGCCCGGGCGCAGCAGGGTTTTGACGCGCCGCCCGAGCCGGCGCCGGCGCGGCCGCTGCAAGTGCCTACCTTTGCGCAGCTGAAGTTGCCCAACGGGCTGGAGCTGGTCGTGGTGGAGCGTCGCCATCTGCCGCTGGTGACCGCGCTGCTGCTGGTGCAGGCCGGCAGCTTGCAAGACCCACCGGGCAAGGCCGGTTTGGCGGCGCTGAGCTACACGCTGCTGACCAAGGGCGCGCAGCGCGGCGATGAAACGGTCGACGCGGCGGATATCTCGTTCGCTGCTGAATCGCTGGGCAGCAGCCTCGAGGTGAGCACCGGCCCACAAGCCGGCCGGCTGGCGCTGACGCTGCCCAGCAACCAGCTCGACGATGGCCTGGCCCTGTTGGCCGATGTGGCGCGCACCCCGACGCTGCCTGCGCCAGAGCTGTTGCGCAGCCGCTCGCAAATGGGCGACGCCTTGAAGCTGAACCTGAGCGACCCCGGCCTGCTGGCAGCGCAGTTGGCGCGGCGCTTGTACTGGGGCGCAGCCCCGGCCGGCCAACTGGCCACGCCCGCGTCCTTGTTGCGCATCAAGCGCGAGGACTTGCTGAACTTTCACCGCCAACAGCTTCGCCCCGAGCGGGCCGCCCTGGTGCTGGCCGGCGACATCGACCTGGCACAAGCCAAAGCGCTGGCCGAGAAGTATTTTGGCGACTGGCGCGGCACCCGACCGACGTTGCCCGCAACGGCAACGGCAACGGCAGCAGCAAAGGCGACGGCAGCACAGCCGCTGGCCAGCACCGCGCTGTTGGTCGACTTGCCCGGTGCCGGGCAGAGTGCCGTGCTGGTGCTGGCACCGTTTGCGGCGCAAGACCACACAGCGGCGCAGCGGCGTGAGCAGCAAGTCGGGGCGCTGGCCAATACCGTGCTGGGCGGCGGCTATTCGGCCCGCATCAACCAGCAGGTGCGCATCCTGCGTGGCCTCAGCTACAGCGCTGCCAGCACGACCGAATCACTGCCTGCCGGCGGCCTGCTGACGGCCAGCGCACAGACCAAACACCAGAGCGCCGCCGAAGTCGCCACGCTGCTGCGGGCCGAGATCTTGCGGCTGGCAGCACTTGACGTGGGGCCGCGCGAATTGGCGGCACGCCAAGCGGTGATGATCGGCGAGTTCAGCCGCCAACTGGAAACCACCGCCACATTGGCCGCCTTGGCCGCCGATCAACTGCAGCGCCGCCGCGACTTGGCCGAAATCGCCCAACTGCCGGCCGATCTACTCGCCGTCGATGCGCCCCAAGTGCGCCGCTTTGCCGCGCAATATTGGCCAGAGCCGGCCCTGCGCACCGTCATCGTCGGTGACTTGAACGCCGCCGGCCCCCGCCTGCGCCAGCAATTCCCCGACGCCTGGGTCATCCCCGCCGACCAACTTGACTTGGCCAGCCCGAACTTGCGGCGAGGGCCAAAGTAGCCAAGTCGAGCTGTATGGCACACCTGGACGAACAAGCGCACGGCCGAAGGATCAGCACGGCGGGGCG
>JBIIVZ010000128.1:0-6415 GCA_044339175.1 Roseateles sp. | reverse complement strand
AAGTCCGGCGTGCTGTTGACCAAGCTCATCAGCTTGACGATGCGCGTGACCTTGTTCAAGTCGCCCACCGCCGCGTGCAGCGTGCCCAGCAGGTCCACCGCAATCGCCCGTGCGGCGGCGCGGCCGGTGGCGGTGTCGGTATCGCGCCCCAATTGGCCGACCCAGACCTTGCCATCCCGCTTGGCCAGATGGCCGGAGATGAAGATCAAATTGCCGCTGCGCACGAAGGGCACATAAGCGGCGGCCGGTATCGCCAACGGCGGCAATTCCAGGCCCAGAGATTGAATTTTTGTGTAAACCGATGTGCTGCTCATGATGGGTTTGTATGGGTACGATTAGGTGGCGCGAATCCTACACTGAGCGGTTTGCTGGCTGCCGGGCAGGGGGTGAGAACCTTGGCGATCAAATCCCAGGCCCATCATTGGGCCCTGCCGGCGCTGGCCTGGCTGGCTGGCTTAGGCCTGCTGCAGCAATGCCCGCGTTTGCCCCTGCCGCTCGAATTTGCGGCACTGGCCGGCTTGCTGCTGGTGGCCGCTGCCAGCGCGCTGTGGTGCTGGCGGCGCGCAGCCCCTGTTCGCGTCGCCCTGTGGCTCAGCGTGGTCGCGCTGTTGCTGGCTTTTCTGCAAGGCGCTTGGCGGGCCGACACACGCTTGGCGCAAGCGCTGCCCGAGGCCTGGGAAGGGCGCGACGTGCGGGTCAGCGGCCAAGTGGCCTCGCTGCCCAGCGCGACTGCGGGCTTGGCCGGTGCGCCCGGTTGGCGCTTCGAGTTCGAGCTGAGCGAAGCCCATGCCGGCCCGGCCATGCAAGACCCGCCGCTGCTGTTGCCGCCGCGCTTGTTGCTGTCCTGGTTTGCCGAGGCCGGTGACACCGCGCCGCTGCTGGGCGCGGGCGAGCGCTGGCAATTCGTGGTCAGGTTGAAGCGCCCGCAAGGTTTGATGAACCCGTACGCCTTTGACCATGAGTTGTGGTTGTTCGAGCAAGACCTGCGTGCCACCGGCGTTGTGCGAGCCGCCGCCGCCGGTGGGCTTGTCAGTCAGCCGCAGCGCCTGTCGCCCGCGCCGTGGTGGTCGCTCGATGCTTGGCGGCAGCGCTTGCGCGAGGCCTTGCAGCGCCAGGTGCCGGATGCCGGCCACGCCGGTGTGCTGGCGGCGCTGAGCTTGGGCGATCAAGCGGCGATTGTGCGGGCCGATTGGGCGCTGTTTCGCGACACCGGCGTGGCGCATTTGCTCTCGGTCAGCGGCTTGCACGTCACCATGTTTGCCTGGGGCGCGCAAGCGCTGCTGGGCTGGCTGTGGCGGCGCAGTGCCCGGCTTTGCGGCGCGCTGCCAGCCCCCACGGCGGCACGCTGGGCGGGCGTAGCGGCGGCGCTGGCTTACGCGCTGTTCTCCGGCTGGGGCGTGCCGGCGCAGCGCACCGTCTGGATGCTGGCCAGCGTGGCCGGCTTGCGCGGCTTGGGCCTGCGCTGGCCTTGGCCGCTGTGTCTGCTGGCCGCCGCAGTGATCGTGACGGTGATCGACCCGTTTGCGATCAGCCAAGCAGGGTTCTGGTTGTCGTTTGCCGCCGTCGGTTTGCTGATGGCCAGCGGCGGTGAGCAGCCACCCCCAGCCAGTGGATGGCGGGCGCAGGGGCGGGCCGTATGGCAAAGCCAATGGGTTGCCACGCTGGGGCTGGCACCGCTGAGCTTGCTGTTTTTTCAGCAACTGTCGGCGGTCGGCTTGCTGGCCAATCTGGTGGCCATTCCGCTGGTCAGCTTTGTCATCACCCCGCTGGCGCTGGCGGGTGCCTTGGTGCCGGGTCTGTGGTGGTTGGCAGAGTGGGGTGTGCAGCTGCTGATGGTCTATTTGCACTGGCTGGCGTCCTGGCCCGGCGGCGTGTGGATCTTGCCGGTGGCACCCAAGTGGGCGCAAGTGGCCGGCCTGCTCGGCGGCGCGCTGCTGGTCTTGCCCTTGCCCAAGGCGTTGCGGGCGCTCGGCCCGGCCTTTTTGCTGCCCTTGTTGTGGCCGGCCCCGCTGCGGCCAGCCCCCGGGCAGTTCGAACTGCTGGCCGCCGACGTCGGGCAGGGCACGGCCGTGCTGGTGCGTACCGAGCGGCACAACCTGCTGTTTGATGCCGGCCCGCAATACGCGCCCGGTATCGATGCCGGTCAGCGCGTGCTGTTGCCGCTGCTGCGTGCGCTCGGCGTGAAGCAGCTCGATGTGCTGATGCTCAGCCACCGCGACAGTGACCACGTCGGCGGGGCCGCCTCGCTGCTGGGCGCGCTGCCCGTGGCGGTGCTGCACAGCTCGTTGGAGAGCGGCCACGCGTTGTTGGCTGGCCCTGTGCCACTACAGCCACAACAACAACAACCACAACAGCAGCGACCTTGCTTGGCTGGCCAGCACTGGGATTGGGACGGCGTGCATTTCGAGCTGCTGCATCCCCTGGCCGATGCCTACCCGCAGGCCGGCAAAAGCAATGCGATGTCGTGCGTGTTGCGCGTCAGCGGCGGAGCGGGCGTGGGCGTCGATGCAGGTGCCCGCTACCCCGGGCGGGTCGCCTTGTTGACCGGCGACATCGAAGCCGCGCAGGAACTGGCTCTGCTGCAGCGCTTGCCGGCGGCTGCCTTGCGTGCCGATGTGCTGCTGGTGCCGCACCATGGCAGCAAAACTTCCTCGACCAACTCGTTTCTGGCGGCGGTGAGCCCGCATTTGGCCCTGGTGCAAGCCGGTTATCGCAATCGCTTCGGTCACCCGGCACCCGCCGTGCTGGCGCGCTACCAAGCGCTGGGCATTCTGACCCTGGCCTCGCCCGACTGCGGGGCTTGGCAATGGCGCAGCCTGGACGGCGTTTGGCAATGCCAGCGTCAGCAGGGCTTGCGCTACTGGCACCGGCGGCCCGCCGCAGTGGGTCAGGTGATGGGGCCATGGCCCGACGATGAGCTGCCTTTCTGAGCGCCCCCAGGCCGACGACATACGTCGTCCGCCCCCCGAGGGGGTCAAGAAAGGTCGGGGCGGCCCATCCCTTTCTTGTGAGCGCCCCCAGGCCGACGACATACGTCGTCCGCCCCCCGAGGGGGTCAAGAAAGGTCGGGGCGGCCCATCCCTTTCTTGTGAGCGCCCCCAAGCCGACGACCTACGTCGTCCGCCCCCCGAGGGGGTCAAGAAAGGTCGGGGCGGCCCATCCCTTTCTTGTGAGCGCCCCCAAGCCGACGACCTACGTCGTCCGCTCCCCCCCGAGGGGGTCAAGAAAGGTCGGGGCGGCCCATCCCTTTCTTGTGAGCGGCGGCCCTACAGTTCGACCCGCTTACACTGCCAGCCGCGTTACCGGCCGTTTTGAAGTGCGCGCTTGAAGCGAACGGTTTCTTCCAACTATTTATTACCGACGGTCTTGACCGCGATCCCATGCTGAGCTGGCTTTTCAAAAAATTGGGCGGCCTGACTGCTGCAAAACCTGTCAACAAACCGACGGCCAAACCTGCTGCCAAAGCTTCAGCAACCATTGCTCCGGCCGTCAAGGTCGCGACGCCTGCTGCCATCAACAAGGCCGAGCTGAAGAACCGTCAAATTGAAGCGGACCGCGCCATCTGGGCACCGCGCTGGCAGGCCGCGCTGGGCAATGAAGCCGCCTTGCTGCAGGTGGTGCTGGAGGCTCCGGTGCTGGAGTTGAAGCTGTCGGCGCTGGAACACTTGCACGGTGAAGATTCATTGAAGCAGGTGGAGCGCGAGTTCCGCAGCCACGACCGACGCGTTCACCAAGTGGCCAAGCGGCGTTTGGACGCGGCCGTCACGCAGCGCCAGACCCGTGCACGCGCGGCGGCATTGATCGAAGCTGCGCAAGCGTTGGCAGCCGAGGTGCTGATACCCGCCAACCGTTTGGCCAGCTTGGACCGCGATTGGCAGGCACTCGACGCCACCTTGCTGGCACCTGAGCAGGCCGGCCGTTTTGCCGAGCTCAGCCGTGGCTTGAGCCTGGCGCTGCGGCAGCGCAGCGAGCTGGAGCAAGGCCTGCAGCGCTGGACGAGCAGCGCACCGCGTGTGCTGGCCGAGCAACGCGCGGCCTTGGCGCTGGCCACAGCGGCGGGTGAAGTCACGGCGGTAGCGGCTTGCCAACAAGCATTGCAAACGCTGCAAGATGACTGCCCGGATGCTGCGAGCAGCGCCGCTTGGTATGACCAAGTCGTAGCGGCCTTGCAAGTGGCGGCGGCGGTGCAGGCGCGCTTGGTGTGCTTGGCGCACACGGCGGCGGTGAGCGCAGCGCCTGCTGAAGACGCAGCGCCGCCCGACAGCACAGAAAACACAGACAGCACGGACAGCACAGAAAACACAAAGAGCACACAGACCGCTGACCCTGCCGCCGCTTGGGCCGCGCTGCCACCGCTTGCCGATGCCGAGCTGTCGGCTGTGCTGACGCAGCGCTGGGTCCAATTGCAGAAATCGCTGCAAAAATCGGCGCACAAGGCGCAGCAGCCGGCCAACGAGGCGGCGGTGCTGGCCGAGGCGCTACCCGAGCTGCCACCCCGTACCCGCCCGCCTGCTTACCCAAGCGCAGGCCCGGTGCTGGTTGACGCTCCCGCCGCCAGCCCCGCACAGCAAGCCGCGCTGGAGCTGCTGATGGCCCCGGCCGAGGCTGCGCTGGCGGAGGGACAGTTGAGCGAGATGCAGCGGCATTTGCTGCCGGTGGATGAGGCCCTGAAGCAACTGGCGGGTGCCACCTTGGCCGAGCCGCTGCGCGAGCGCTTGCAGCAACTGCAGGCCGAGCGCCAGCGCCTGCGCGGCTGGGAGCAATGGGGTGACGGCTTGGCGCTCGACGGCTTGCTCGACGAAGCGCTGGCCCTGGCCCGCTTGACGCTGGCCGCCGCGCCGGAGCACGCGCCGCCTGTGGCCGAGCCGGTGGCGCAGTTGGCTGCAGTTGCCGAAGTTGACGAACCTGCCGAACCTGTCGATGGCTCAGCCAGCAGCGCAGCGCTGGACGGGGCTGAAGCTGCCGAGTTGGCTGCACCCGCAGAATCCGCTGAACCCGCTGCGCCCAGCAGACCGGCCATCAAGCTGAACCTGCATCAGCATCGCGAAGCGATCCAGCAGTTGCGCCAGCGCTGGAAGGAGCTGGAGCGGCAGGGCGCGCAAGCGGCGCAGGCACTCTGGCCGCGCTTTGATGCGGCCTTGCAGGTCGCTTATCGCCCGCTGGCGGCGCAGCAACTGGAGCAAAAAGCCCAGCGCGAGGACAACCTGGCGGCGCGTGAGCTGCTGTTGACCGCGCTGGACGCCGTGCCCGTCACCTTCGACGAAGTCGACGGCGAGTTGACTGCGGCCGGCCTGGCTCAGCACTGGAAGGAGCAGCTGCGTGCCTTGTCCACGTTTCAGCTCGCTTGGCGGCCGCTGGGGCCGATCGAGCACACCGTGCCGGCCGCTGCGCGCAGTGCGCTGCAAGCCCGTCTGCGTGCCAGCCTGGAGCGCCTGGAAGCGCCGCTGCAAGCCGCCCGCCGGGTGGCCGAGGCCGAGCGCGAGCAATTCATTTTGCGGGCCGAGGCCTGCGCGGAAGAGCAGGGTGCGGGCGGGTCGGCGCGCGACGCGATGCTGCGGCTGCGTGAGTTGCAGACCGAGTGGCAGGAGCATGCCCGCGCGTTGCCGCTGTCACGGCCTGCGGAAGCCGCGCTGTGGTCCCGTTTCAAGGCCGCCACCGACGCAGCTTTCCAGCGCCGCGACGCGGTCTTCAGCGCCCGCGATGCGCAAGCCAACGCCAGCTTGCAAGCGCGCGAGCTGCTGTTGGAACGCTTGATCGCCTTGGCCGACGACGCACCGGAGGCCGAATTGCAGCGCACTCTGGGCGAGGTGGACCGGGCCTGGCGTGCCGCCGAGGAGGTGCCTCGCGCCGCTGTGTCGGCGCTGGACGCCCGTTACCGCGCCGCCCGGGCCGGCACCGTCCTGCTGCTGGCGCACAGCGCCCAACAGCGTTGGTTGCAGCAATGTGATCGCTTGGCGCTCAAGGTGTCGCTGTGTGAACTGCGCGAGCAAGCGGCTGCGGCTGCCGTGGTGAGCGCTGATGATGGCGCTGAACCCGACACCGACTTGGCCACGCGCTGGGCCGCCGTACCGGCCTTGCCGGCCGCCTGGGAACAGGCGCTTGAGCAGCGCTGGAGCCGTGTCGAGAGCGACGGGCCGTTGTCCGCCCCGGCCTTCGACGACGTCTTGCTGCAACTTGAAGTGGCGCTCGATCTGCCTGCCACGCCGGCATGGCAGGCGGCCCGCCATCAGCTCAAATTACGCGCCTTGAAGGACGCGCTGGAAGCTGGCCAACGCACGGCCCCGACTCCGGTCGCCGACAAATTGCTGGCCTTGATGCGCCAACGCGACCTCAACCCCGCCCAGCGCGAGCGCCTGCAAACACTGCTTGCGGCGCTGCGCCAGGCGACCGCCGGTGCGCTGGGCGCGCCGGTGCT
>JBIIVZ010000092.1:0-7873 GCA_044339175.1 Roseateles sp. | reverse complement strand
TCCGACGCCTTCTTCTGGTCATCCGGGTAGGCATAAACGACGCGTTGGCCCTTCACTTCGCCGAACACCGGAATGTTGGCGGTGATCGCCTCATGGTCGGTCTTGGTGAACGGCTTGGTGTACGTGGTCACCACGCCTTCCACCGGTGTCTTCAAATCTTCCAGCGCTTCCTTGATCTTGGGGCCATCGGTGACACCGGCTTGCTTGATGGCAGCCGCCAGCAAGTAGATCGAGTCATAGCCCTGAGCGGCCGACACCGGTGAATCGATGCGGGCGTTCTTCGGGTTGAAGGTCTTCAGGTAATTGATGATGAAGGACTGGCGCTTCGGTGTGGTGGGCTCCTGGATAAAGGTTTGCGGCATGCGCGCACCCTCACCGCCGGGGCCGGCGTTGTCGATGAAGTTGGCCATCGACAGGGTCCAGCTGCCGATCATCGGCACCTTCCAGCCCAGCTTGGTCATGCCGTTGGCAATTTGCGCCAGCTCAGGGCCGATGGCGTAGGTCAAGATCACTTCAGCGCCGGCCACCTTGGCCTTGAGCAACTGAGCGGTCATGTCCACATCCTTGATGTTGAACTTTTCGACCGTCACCGCTTCGATGCCCTTCAGCTTGAGGGCCTTTTCCAAGTCCTCACGACCAAGCTGGCCGTAGTTGGTCGAGTCGGCCAGGATGGCGACCTTTTTGTAGCCGCGGCGGGTCACAGCCTCTTCCACGATCATCGGCGCCTGGATGCTGTCGTGGGCGGCGTTGCGGAAGATGTAGTTTTCAGGCTGGTTGTCAAACTGCCGGGTGATCAGCGAGCCGGTGGCCACGTTGTTCATCACCGGGATCTTGGCTTCTTGATAAAAGCGCTGCGAGGCCAGCGCCACGCCGGTGTTGATGTAACCGACGGTGGCGGCAACCTTTTCCTTGTTGATCAGTTCTTGTGCAATTTGCACGCCGCGCTCATTTTTAGCTTCGTCGTCGCGTTCAACCAACAGGATTTGACGACCCAGCACGCCGCCGGCCTTGTTGATTTCGTCGGCAGCCATGCGCACACCGTCACGCATGCTGACGCCCATCGAGGACGAACCACCGGTGAACGGGCCGGCGACGCCGATCTTGATCGGATCAGCAGCGAATGTGACAGTCATCGTTGCGGCCAGAGCCACGGCAGAGAGTGCTTTGATTGCGAAATTCATGACTTATTGCCTCAATTTGTTTAACTTATTCAAGCCAGACTTCCTGCGCTTGACCTACTGCTGTCCAGATTCACCGTTGTTCCGCAGATGCTCACAGCGCTGCGCCACATCGGCACAATGCCAACAATGCCAGAACTGATTTTTTCAAGTATTGGTAGGAGTACTTAGAGGGGAAACACCAACCCAGCCGCGTCAGCAACTCGTCAGCCAAGTCTGTGCCGAGCGGTTGCCCGCCACGGGTATCTAGCCGAGCCCATGACTGCATTGACAATAGCGCGATGAAAACACCGAAGCGACTGCAATCATTACTGGACGAAGGACTGATCGACGCTGTCGTGCGTCAGTTGATGAGCGGCAAAGAGGCCCTGGTCTACGTCGTGCGCTGCGGTGAAGACACCCGCTGCGCCAAGGTCTACAAAGAAGCGACGCAACGCAGCTTCCGTCAAGCAGTGGACTACACCGAAAACCGCAAGGTCAAGAACACCCGCCAGGCCCGCGCCATGGCCAAGGGCAGCCGCTTTGGCCGCCAAGCCCAGGAAGACGCTTGGCAAAACGCCGAGGTCGATGCGCTCTACCGTTTGGCCGCCGCCGGCGTGCGCGTGCCCAAGCCCTACAACTTCTTTGAAGGCGTGTTGCTGATGGAGTTGGTGACCGACGAGGCCGGAGACGCCGCGCCCCGCCTCAACGACGTCAAGTTCACGCCCGAACAAGCCCATGCCCATCATGCGAGCCTGATCAAGGAAGTGGTGCGCATGCTGTGCGCCGGTGTCGTGCACGGCGACTTGTCGGAGTTCAACATCCTGTTGGCCGAGGACGGCCCGGTCATCATCGACCTGCCCCAGGCCGTCGACGCCGCGGGCAACAACCACGCGCAACGCATGCTGCTGCGCGACGTGGAGAACCTGCGCAACTTCTTTGGCCAGTTCGCCCCCGACCTGCTGCGCAGCGACTTCGGCCATGAAATCTGGGCGCTCTACCAACGCGGCGCGCTCAGCACCGAAACCCAGCTGACCGGCCGCTTCGTGCACAAGGCCGGTGCCGTTGACCTGCGCGGCGTACTGCGCGAAATCGACGACGCCCGCGACGAAGACGCCGCCCGCCGCCTGCGCATGCAGCAGGGCAGCTGACTGACGGGCAGACGGCATTCCAGGCCGCTGGCCCTGCCCCAGTAGGTTCGGCATTCGTAGGGCGGGTCGCGACCCGCGTCTGGCCGACTGTGGCGACCTTGTTGCGCCCTGCCCGCTCGGGGTGGCAACTTCACTGCCCGTACCGAAATCGCTCGCGGGTCTCGACCCGCCCTACAGAGCCGAAGAACCAATGGGGTCAATGACCGTCCGCTTCGACGGCACTGGACTCAGGGCTTGGCCGCTGGGCGGAAGGCCTCGCAGGGGTCGGGCCGGGGTTGGGCGGGCGTGAAGACGAGGCGGTCAAAGGCGGTGCTAGGGTCGCCGGCTTCCAGCACGCCGATCGCTTCGCTGCGCGCGCGGGTGGCCGCACTCAGCCAGCGCGGTGCGCCCACATCGGTGCGCACATGGCCGTTACCGGCCAGCAGCAGCACACCTCGGTCCGCATTGCGCTCCACCACGCGGGCCATGAACTGATCGCGGGCGGCCTGGGCTAGCGCCATGCGGCGGGCGGTGGCGTTATCCAGCACGCCGCAATGGCTGGCCTCGATGCTTTGGGCCAACGCTTGCAGCAAGGGCTCGGGCACTTGTGGGTCGAAGCCGCTGGCGGCCAGGCCATCGCGCATGACGCTGCGCAACTCGGTGCGTGACACATTGGCTGCGCTGATCGGTAAGTGATAACGCAGCGCGAGGGCGATGTAGGGGCGATAAAACTCCCATTGCCAGCCCGCCACCGCGCCACCGGCCGCGGCGATCAGGGCGTCGGCATCCGGCGGCGGTGTCTGCCTCAGCGCCTTGTCGATGGCAGGCTGGTACTCCCGGTCGAACTGTTCCAGCGCCAAGGTCGGCCGGGCACCACCGGCCAACAACGCTTCGAACGCGTGCAAGCGCAGCGCATGTTGAGCCGCGTTGTCGTGCACCTCGCCGAGCAGGATCAGCGGCTGGTTGAAGTGCAGCGGCGCGTTCAGCGCGGACGCTGCGGCACCGCCGGTAGCGGCGAATGCAGGCACCCCAACAACAGCAAAAACAGCGGTTAAAAAAGCGGCAAGCGCCGCTGCAGAAATCTTCAATGAGCGCATCGCCCCATGGTAGCCGCAGGCCTGGCCACCTGCAGGCTCAAGGCGATGCAGACGGCAAGCCAGCCAGTCAGTCAGCGCTGCGCTGAAGCGTCGAGGGAAAACGATTGATCCAAAACACCCACTTTGAATCAACACTGAGGCCATGTTTTGCAACCGGGGCTGAATGTGATGCGGTGTGATTCGAGGCTGAGGGCTGACGCGCAACATTCTGCGGCGACGCACGGCAAATGCAACGTCACCGCGACGGACTGAACAACAGATGCCGCCGTTGATGCAGTGGACAGAACTCGACTGGCTGCTCCTCCTCATGGCAGGTTGGCTACTGCTTGCCGCCATTGCTGCCTTGGCTCTGCATCGGCTGCTGTTCGTGGCCCGCTACCTGTTCCCAGCCGGCGCGCTGCTGAGCTTGGCGCTGTGCGGCGTGGCGCTGAGCGCGGCGCTCGGCACGCCGCAGGTGGCGCAACTGCCGATCGGCCTGCCCAGCCTGCCCTTTCACTTGCGGCTGGACGCCTTGTCGGCCTATTTCCTGATGGTGCTGGGGGCCGCCTCGGCCGGCATTTCGATCTTTGCGGCCGGCTACTTCCGCCGCAAAGAAGGCACGGCACCCGGCCTGCTCTGCTTTGAATACCACGTATTTTTGGTCAGCATGGCGGGCGTGATGCTGGCCGACGATGCCTATTCCTTCATGGTGATGTGGGAAGTGATGGCGCTTTCGTCCTACTTTCTGGTGACCGCCAACCACCGCGCCCCCGAGGTACGCAGCGCCGGCTACGTCTACATCACCGTGGCCCGCATCGGGGCCATCGCCATCCTGCTGTGCTTTGGCGTGCTGCAAGCCAACACCGGCGACTACACCTTCGGCAATATGCGCGCCCAGGCGCTGACGCCGTTCTGGGCCTCGGCCGCCTTCTTGCTCGCTGTCTTCGGCTTCGGTGCCAAGGCCGGCATCCTGCCGCTGCACGTCTGGCTGCCGGAAGCGCACCCGGCCGCGCCGTCGCCGGTGTCGGCACTGATGAGTGGCGTGATGCTGAACACCGCCATCTACGGCTTGTTGCGCGTGTCGCTGGATCTGCTGCATCTGCGGCTCTGGTGGTGGGGTGGCGTCCTGTTGGCGCTGGGCTTGGCCACCGCCTTGTTCGGCGTGGTGTTTGCGGCCGTCCAGACCGACATGAAGCGGCTGCTGGCCTATTCCTCGATCGAGAACATGGGCCTGGTCTTCGTCGGACTGGGATTGACGCTGATTTTCTCGGCCTTCGACATGAAGCCGATGGCCGCGCTGGCCCTGACGGCGGCGCTGTATCACGTCGCCAGCCACTCCTGCTTCAAGAGCCTGCTGTTTCTTGGCACCGGCTGCGTGCTGCACGCCACCGCCGAGCGCAACCTGGGCAAGCTGGGCGGTTTGATCCGCCACATGCCGTGGGTCGCTTGGCTGACGCTGCTGGGCGTGCTGGCCAGCGCGGGCCTGCCGCCGCTGGGCGGCTTTGTCTCCGAATGGCTGCTGCTGCAAAGTTTCCTGTTTGCGCCGGGACTGCCGCTGCCCTTGCTGACCATGCTGATCCCGGTGGTGGCGGCCTTGATCGTGCTGGTGGCGGCACTGGCCGGTTACACCATGGTCAAGTTCTTCGGGGTGATCTTTCTGGGCCAGCCGCGCGAAGAAAAATTGGCCCTGGCTCACGACGCCGCGCTTTGGGAGCGCGCCGGCATGCTGTGGCTGGCGCTGGGCTGCATCGTGCTGGGCTTGCTGCCCATCCAGTTCATCAGTCTGCTGGCACCGATCACCCAGCAACTGGTGCAGGCCGACTTGGGCGCTGCCCTCACCCGCCATGGTTGGTTGCTGGCGCCGGTAGGCCTGGAGCAAGCCAGTTACGGCCCGCTCATTGTCTTGCTCGGCATTCTGAGCAGTTGCGCGCTGACGTTTTTGCTGGTGCGCAGGCTGTACCACGGCCGCTCGCGCCGCAGCCTGCCCTGGGCCTGCGGCTATGCCTGGGGTACGGCGCGCATGCAGGACAGCGCCGAAGGCTTCGGCCAGCCGATACGGCAGATTTTTCAGCCCTTCTTCCTGACCCAGCGCGAGTTGCCCACCCCGTTCGATGCGCAACCGCGCTACCGCGTCACGGTGGCCGACCCGTTCTGGAGCGGCCTGTATCTGCCGCTGGCCAAGCTGGCCAACCACTTGGCGCGCCTGATGAGCTTGATGCAACAGGGCCGCATCGCGACCTATCTGCTGTACAGCTTTCTGACCCTGATCGCGACCTTGATGGCGGTGATGCGATGACAAGGTTTGCACCCAGGCCTTCGTCATGACCTTCAGCGGCGCACTGTCTCAACTGCTGGACATCTTGCTGGCGCTGGCACTGGCACCGCTGCTGAGCGGCTGGGTCAACCAGTGCCGCTGCTGGCTGCAAAACCGCTCGGCCCCCAGCCTGTGGCAGCCCTACCGGATGTTGCACAAGCTGTTCAACAAAGAATCGGTGCTGGCCGAGCAGGCCTCCAGCCTGTTCCGCCTGACGCCCTACTTGGTGTTCGGCAGCATGGCCCTGGTCTGCGCCATCATTCCGACGCTGTCCACCGACTTGCCGCTGGCCCCGGCCGCCGACGCGATTGCGCTGGTCGGGTTGTTTGCGCTGGCCAGAATCTTCATCTCGCTGGCCGCCATGGATGTCGGCACCGCCTTCGGCAGCATGGGGGCCAGGCGCGAAATGCTGATTGGCTTCCTGGCCGAACCGGCCCTGCTGATGGTGCTGTTCTCGGCGTCGCTGATTTCCAAGTCCACCTCGCTGACCACCATTGTCGAAACGCTGGCGCACCGCGACTTGGTCATCTACCCCGGCCTGGCCTTTGCCGCGCTGGCTTTTGTGATGGTGGCGCTGGCCGAAAACGCCCGCGTGCCGGTCGACAACCCGAGCACCCATCTGGAGCTGACGATGATCCACGAGGCGCTGATCCTGGAATATTCGGGCCGCCACCTGGCCCTGCTGGAATGGGCGGCCAGCCTGAAGCTTTTTGCCTATTCCTGCATCGGCCTGGCGCTGTTCTGCCCTTGGGGCATCGCCGAGGCGCAGGCACCGCTGGCGATGCTGCTGGCCTTGCCGGTGCTGGTGGTCAAGCTGGCCTGCGGCGGCGGCCTGTTGGCGCTGCTGGAAACGCTGTTGGCCAAGATGCGCATCTTTCGGGTGCCGGAGTTCCTCGCCAGCGCCTTCCTGATGGCCGTCATCGGGCTGCTGGTTCACTTGCTGCTGAGCCAATGAAGGAGGGCGCCGCGCCATGACCGCCTTGCTGACCCAATTCGTCAATTTGCTCGGGGCTATTTTGCTGATGCTGGCCTTCGCGATGATCTCGCAGCGGCGCATCGTCTCGCTGATCAACCTGTTCACGCTGCAAGGGGCCACGCTGGTGCTGGCCACCGCCGTCGTCGGCTACCTGACCGATCAGCCCCACCTCTACTTGTCGGCCGGGCTGACGCTGCTGCTCAAAGTGCTGCTGATTCCCTACCTGCTGCACCGGGTCATCAACCGGCTGAACATCAAGTGGGATGTTGAAACGCTGATCAACATCCCGACCACCATGCTGATCGGCATCGCCATCGTGATCTTCTCCTTCAACCTGGCGATGCCGATCTCGCGCCTGTCCTCGGCCCTGGCCAGCGGCACGCTCGGCATTGCGCTGGCCTGCGTGCTGCTGTCCTTTTTGATGATGATCACCCGCGCGCAAGCGGTGCCGCAGGTGATCGGCTTCCTGGCGATGGAGAACGGCCTGTTCTTCGCGGCCACCGCCGCCACCTACGGCATGCCGATGGTCGTGGAGCTGGGCATTGCACTGGATGTGCTGATCGGCGTGCTGATCCTCGGCGTCTTCATGTTCCAGATTCGCGAGCAGTTCGACAGTCTCGACATCAGCCACCTCGAAAAATTGAAGGACGACTGAGATGCTGAGATGCTGAGATGCTGAAACCATGACTGCCACGCTTGCCCTCGCTTGTTTGCTCGCCACGCCGCTGCTGGGCGGCTTGGTGCTGGCCCTGCTGGGGCACCGCAGTCGGGCGCGCGATATCAACGTCGGCTTCAGCCTCGGCACGCTGATCGCCGCTGGCGTGCTGAGCGCGCAGGTGGTCAGCGCAGGGCCGCTGCTGCTGTGGCAGAGCGAGTTCTACCTCGACGCGCTGAACACCTTTCTTGTCAGCCTGACTTGTCTGGTGGGCCTGACCACGGCGATTTTTTCGCGCCCCTACATGCGCACCGAGAGCGATCTCGGCAAGATGACGCCGCCGCGCCTGCGGCTTTATCACAGCATGTATCAGCTGTTCACCTTCACGATGCTGCTGGCGCTGACCACCAACAATATGGGCATCGTTTGGGTGGCGATGGAAGCGGCCACGCTGACCACCGTGCTGCTGGTCAGCGTCTATCGCACGGCGGCCAGCCTGGAGGCGGCCTGGAAGTACTTCATCCTCTGCGGCGTCGGCATCGCGCAAGCGCTGTTCGGCACCGTC
>JBIIVZ010000091.1:0-7874 GCA_044339175.1 Roseateles sp. | reverse complement strand
GGCGGCACGGTGTGGATCCGGTAAGTGAACTGGCCCGGGTGGCGCAGCAGCTTACGCCAGCCGTGGCCGGTGATGTTGGCGCAGTAATGCGGCGTGATGCCGGCCTTGTAAAGCGCTTCGGTGACCGGCGAATACAGCACCGTCGGGGCCAGCAGCGCCTCGCCGTAGCTCAGGCCAGGCGCGATCTCGGTCAGATAGCCTGCTGGCAAGCGCTCCAGCAACTTGCGCGCCAGGCTCAGTCCGTTGGCGTGGATGCCACTCGAAGCCAGCAGCACGATGGCATCGCCGACGCCCAGTTTGTCGCCGACCGACAAGCGCTCTTTGGGGTTGATCAGGCCGGTGCAAGACGCAGCCAAGTCGATGCGACCGCTCTCGACGATGCCAGCCAGAGCCGGGGTCTCGCCGCCGCCCCAGGCGACCGAACAGGCGTCGCAAGCGCGCTTCCAGCCGTCCACCAGGCTTTGGGCCCGGCCGGTGTCGGCGAACCAATCCGAGCCGCCGGCGGCCCAATAGGCTTGCACGATCAGCGGTGTGGCACCGACGGTGATCAAGTCGTTGACGGCCATCGCAATCGTGTCCTGCGCGATGCCGTCGTAGTAGTTTTTGCCCGTCAACTGGCGCATTTCATCGGCGACCAATGTTTTGGTGCCCAAGCACTCGACGATGGTGGCGATGTAGAACGGGCCGACGTCCACCACATAGGCCGATTCGCCCCGCGAGGCCAGCACTTCGGTGAAGCCGTGCCCTCCGAGGTGGGCACCGGTGGCGGCAGCGGCGCGTTGCGCCGTGACCTTCAATGGGTCGATCAAGTCGTAATTGACACCGGCGGCGCTGTAGCTGAGGGTGTCGGAGGAGGAGGGTGCGTGCGTGCTCATGGGTCGGGATTATCGGTCAGCCGACCCCTTGCCCGGACGCGTGGATTTCCGGCCCGTAGAATCTCGGCCATGAGTTACCAGGTTCTCGCGCGCAAGTACCGTCCCCACAGCTTTGAAGAGTTGGTGGGTCAAGAGCATGTGGTGCAAGCGCTGGCTAATGCGCTGACGCAACAGCGCCTTCACCATGCTTATTTGTTCACCGGCACGCGCGGGGTGGGCAAGACGACGGTGTCGCGCATTCTGGCCAAGAGCCTGAACTGCACCGGGGCTGACGGGCAGGGCGGTATCACCGCCACGCCGTGCGGCGTTTGCGATGCCTGCCGCGATATCGACGCCGGGCGCTTCGTCGATTACATCGAGCTGGATGCCGCCTCCAACCGCGGAGTGGAAGAAATCTCGCAGTTGCTGGATCAATCGGTCTACAAGCCGGTGCTGGGGCGCTTCAAGGTCTACATGATCGACGAAGTCCACATGCTGTCGAACACCGCCTTCAACGCGATGCTGAAGACGCTGGAAGAGCCGCCCGATTATTTGAAGTTCGTGTTGGCCACCACCGACCCGCAGAAAGTGCCGGTCACCGTGTTGTCGCGCTGCTTGCAGTTCAATTTGCGACCGATGGCCCCGCCGACGGTGCTGGCCCATTTGCGTCAGGTCTTGCAAGCTGAGAACGTGCCGGCTGATGCGGGTGCACTGCGCCTGCTGTCGCGCGCCGCGCGCGGGTCGATGCGCGATGCGCTGTCGCTGGCCGATCAGGCGATTGCTTTTGGTGCCGGTTCCTTGCTGGAAGACGGCGTGCGGCAAATGCTCGGCACGGTCGACCGTGGCCACATCGTGGCGATTCTGGAGGCCTTGATTGCCGGCAGCGGCGCGGCGGTGGTGGCGCAGGCCGATGGCTTGCGCAGCCTCGGTTTGTCGGCCGCCGGCACACTGGAAGATCTGGCCGGCCTGTTGCAGCAAATGGCGGTGGCTCAGGCGGCACCCGGCGCGCTGGACGATCAAGACCCGGACACTGCGGAGGCCGAGCGTTTGGCCGGCCTGCTGCCTGCCGATGAAATCCAGTTGATGTACAGCATGGCTCTGCATGGCCGCGCCGAGCTGGCGCTGGCCCCGGATGAATACGCCGGGCTGGTGATGGTGCTGCTGCGCATGCTGAGCTTCCGCCCGGCGGGGGCTGCGGACCGGCAGCCGGGCAAGCCGGCGGCCAACGCAGGGCGCTCACCGCAGACTCCGACTGCGGCGGTGGCCGCCGTCGCCGCTTCAGCTGAACCTGCCCTAGCGCCGTTGCTGCCGACACCGGTGCGGGTCGCGCCGGCTCCGGTTCTTGCTCCTGCCCTTGCTGCACCCGCACCGGAGCCCGAGCCGGAGCCGCTGCGCGCGGCTGAACCGGCCGGGCCTGTGCTTGCAGTTGCGACGGTTTCCAACACTGGGCCTGCACCTGCACCTGCACCAGCGCCTGCGCCTGCGCCTGCGCCGCTTCTGCCGAAGCGCACCCAAGCCGTTGACCCCAGCGCTGGCCACAGTGCCCGGTTGCGGCCGCGTGCCGCAGTGCCCAAAGTGCTGGTCGAGGACGATGTGCCGCCGTGGCTGGATGCCGCTCCACCAGAGCAGGATGAAGGCGCTTCAATGCGGTCTGGCGAAGCGTCGGATGGCTATGAGGCCGAGGCTGCAGCGGAAGACTTCACTATGCCCGACGGCGGCCCAAATGGAGCAAGCGCAGCCGAGAGCCGCGCTTACGCCTCAACGGCCGGCACCGATGTGGCGCTGCAGCCCACGGCGCTGGGCGAGCGTTGGGCCGAGCAAGTGCAGGCCCTGGGCCTGACGGCGCTGACGCGCGAGTTGGCCATGCGGGCCGAGTGTGTCGGCGTTGAAGAGCAAGGTGATACCCTGCTGTGGCGCTTGCGGGTGGAGCGCGAATCGCTGCGCCAACCGGCCCTGAAAGACAAGCTGCAAGCCGCCCTGAGCGACGCCCTGCAGCGTGCGGTGTCGATCGATTTGGAAGCCGGTGTGGCGCACGATTCGCCCGGCTTGCGTGCCGCCGCACAAGTGCAGGCGCGCCAGCGTTCTGTGGAACAAATCGTGATCAAGGACCCGCTCGCGCAAGTGTTGCTGGCCCAATTCAAAACGGCCCGCATTGTGGCCGGATCAATCAAATCTCACTGAAATCAAGGAGTAAGTCAAATGATGAAGGGTCAACTCGCCGGCCTCATGAAGCAGGCACAAGCGATGCAGGACAACCTGAAAAAAGCTCAGGATGAACTGGCTCATGTCGAGGTGGAAGGGCAATCCGGCGCCGGTCTGGTGAAGGTCGTGATGACCTGCAAGAACGACGTCAAGCGCGTCACCATCGACCCCAGCTTGCTGGCCGATGACAAAGACATGCTGGAAGATTTGGTGGCTGCCGCCTTCAACGACGCGGTGCGCCGTGCTGAAGAAGTCAGCCAGCAAAAAATGGGCAAGCTGACCGCCGGCATGCCGATGCCTCCCGGCATGAAGTTCCCGTTCTGAGCTGAAATGATCTGATCGGTGACCGCTCTTGAAACTCTGATCGAGGCGCTGCGGCGCTTGCCCGGCGTCGGTCAGAAATCGGCCCAGCGCATGGCCTATCACCTGTTGCAGCACGATCGCGACGGGGCCCGCCGGCTGGCGGTGGCGCTGCAGGCGGCGGCCGAGAACATCGGTCATTGCCAGCGCTGCCACACCTTCAGCGACCGGCCAATCTGCGCCATTTGCGACGACGCCGGGCGCGACCCGCGTTTGTTGTGCGTGGTGGAAACGCCGGCCGATCAATCGGCACTGGAGCGCACCAACTCCTACCGCGGCTACTACTTTGTGCTGCTGGGCCGGATCAGCCCGCTGGACGGCGTGGGCGCGCGTGAAATCGGCGCGGCCGAGCTGTTGCTGCGGGCGGCGGAGAGCGGCGTTGAGGAGGTCATTCTGGCCTGCAGCTTCACCGCTGAAGGCGAAGCCACCGCGCACATCCTGGCCGAGGCGCTGCGCTCGCGCGGCATCAAATCAACCCGGCTGGCACGTGGCGTGCCGGTCGGCAGCGAGCTGGAATATGTTGATCTGGGCACCATTGCCCATGCGCTGGTGGATCGGCGCTGAGCCGCTGTACAGCACCCTTGACCGATTTCTGTCCAATTCCAAGACAAAGCCTCCCATGACCATCGCCTACTTTTGCATCATCGTTGCCTGCTTGCTGCCCGTGGTGTGTGCGGGCATCGCCAAGTCACGCGGCTTCGGCCGCTCGCGCCGTGAAGGGGGCTACGACAACCATGACCCGCGCGCCTGGATGGGCACGTTGTCGGGCTGGCAAGCCCGCGCCAATGCGGCCCAGGCGAACAGCTTCGAAGCCTTGCCCCTGTTCATCGCTGGCGTGCTGGTGGCGCATCAATTGCAGGCACCGCAAGCTTGGGTCGACGGCTTGGCTGTCGGCTTCATCGTTGCGCGCCTGGCTTACATCGCCGTTTATCTGGCCGACTACGCCGCACTGCGTTCGCTGATCTGGTTTGCCGGCGTGTTGTGCAGCGTGGCGCTGTTTTTCAGCGGGCGTTGAAGCAGCGGCATATCGGCATATCGGCGTGGGCGTTGGCGCGGGCCTCAGCGGCTATGTGAAGTCAGCTGAGCCAGCGGTGAGGCCAGGCTGACGCCTGGCGCGGTGCGTCGGGCGCGAGACTCATTGGCTGGCGCTTGCTCTGCTGTCCCTTCAGCGCCTTCACTTTTCGCGCTGCCATCGGGTGCATCCAGCGCTTGCTGCGCATTCAGGGTCAGCACCTCACTGCCCTCCGGATGGCGCCGCATGGCGACTCCGACGGCCAGGATGTCGATCACGAGCAGGTGCAGGATTCGGCTGACCATGGGCACATGCGTGGCCTCATCCTCGGCGTGATCGACGATCAAGGCCACGTCCGCCCTGCGCGCCAGCGGTGATTGGCTGGCGGTGATGGCCACGACGTAAGCGCCGCGCGCGTGCGCTTTGTCCGCCACATCCAGCAGTTCGGGCAAGCGGCCTTCGCTGCTGATGATGACGGCCACATCAAGCGGTTTGAGCACATTGGCCGCCAGCAGTTGCAGCCGGGTGTCGGTGTAGGCACCGCTGGAAAAGCCGAAGCGCAGGAATTTGAACTCGGCATCCTGCGCCACCACGCCGTCATGTCCGACCGCGTAAAACTCGATTCGACCGGCCTGCAAGAGCAGGTCCACCGCCTGACCAATCAGGTCGCGGTTCAGGTGGCTGCGTACTTGCAGGATGGCCGATGCGGTGTTGGCCAGCACTTTGTCGCCCAGCTCCAGCATCGTGTCTTCTCGTTGCACCTGGGTGTGAGTGACCGGCACGGTGCGCCCCAGGCCCGAGGCCAGGCGCAGCTTGAAGTCTGACAAGCCCGAGCAACCCAGCGAGCGGCAGAAACGGATCACCGTCGGCTGGCTGACTTGGGCAGCGCGGGCGATTTCGACGATGGGATCGTTCAGGACCGAGCGCGGGTGAGCCAGCACATGCTCGGCCACACGCAACTCGGCCGGCGACAGTTCGGCCAGCGCGCGCCGGATATGGCCGAGGATTTCCGAGCCCGGCGAGGTTTGAATCGTCCGCAGCTGCGCCTCGAGGATGGCTGAAGCGCCTTTGAATGTTGCTTGCTCTGCAGTGACGACAAAGGTGGGAATGGCCGCGACATAGGCCCGAAAACGGCCCTTGTCCTCGAAGCGGCTGCGAAACGATGAGCGATCGAAATACTCGCCCAGGCGCGGCACGATACCGCCGCCGATGTAGACGCCGCCAAAAGCGCCCAGCGTCACGGCCAAGTCGGCGGCAGCTGTGCCCAGCACAGCGCAAAACACCTCCAACGTTTCAGTGCACAGCGGGTCTTGCTGTTCTAGCGCGCGACGGGTTATTTCGGGTGCGGTCAGCGGCTGGGTGGCGTCAGTGACGGTGCCCTGACGGTCAGCCAACGCGCGGTAAATCAATTCCAGGCCGGGGCCGGACAACAATCGCTCGAAGGACACATGGTCGAAATGCTTGAGTGCATAGCGCAGGATGGCCATTTCACGTTCGTCGCGTGGCGCGAAGCTGGTGTGGCCGCCTTCGGTCCCCAGGGCCACCCAACCGTCGCCCGCCGGTATCAGGCCCGACAGCCCCAGGCCAGTGCCGGCTCCAAGCAGTCCGATCACGCTGGGCATGCGGGCTTGCCCGCCACCCACTTGCCTCACATCGCTGGCTGACAAGCGCGGCAGGGCCATCGCCAATGCAGTGAAGTCATTCACCACGACCAGCGTGTCCAGCCCCAAGCGGGCACGCATTTCTTCGATCGAGAACTGCCAGTGGTAATTGGTCATGCGCACCTGGTCATCGTCGACCGGGTAAGCGATGGCAATCGCTGCGTGGGCGATGCGCGGTGCGTCCGGCAAACTGGCCATGTAGGCGCGGACGGTGGCGTGAAAATCTGCATGTTCGGCGCAGCGCAGCGAAGTGACATGGCTGAACTCGCCTGCGCTGACTTCCAGAGCGAAGCGGGCGTAAGTGCCGCCGATGTCGGCGATCAGTCGGGGGCTGTCAAAAGCGGGCATAGGTCATTTGGAGTGCATCGCGGTGGCGGCTGGGCGGCCAGGAGTCTTGGTTGCCGCGCTGTGACGGCTGTGCATTATGGAGCGCCGCGAGGCCGGCTTTCTCAGCCCGGCCACCGGCTCGGTCTGCAGTCCTGAGTTCAGCGAATTTAGCTTGAAGTTGTCAATGGCGATATGTAACTTGACTACAAGCTCAGAATTTTCAGATCTAAATTTTCGCAAATTTATGTGTTGGGCATTAAAAATTTGTTGGGCAGGGAATTGATCTCTTGCGAATCTGGGAAAATACTTGCTGATGTGTTTGATTCTGGTTCTTCCTATTGTGCAGATTATGTAGTTTTGCTACCTTTCCGCATTCAGCAAGCTTGCAGTTTTTTATAAAATCTATCGTGATCAGTTTCCACGCCAATGCCTTCATTCCCGTAGCCGCTGCCGTTCTGGGTTCAGCCGAGCCTTCAGAGCAGTTCCCGGGAGCCCGCGCTTGAGTGCCGCCTACCCTTGCCTGGTGGCGGATGTGGGCGGCACCAATGCCCGTTTTGCCTGGGTGGCGGCACCCGGCGCGGCGGTCGCTCATGTGCGGGTGCTGCCGGTGGCGGCGCATGCCGGACCGGAGGTAGCCGTGCACGCCTATTTGGCGGAGCTGGAGCTTTTGCTTGGAAGCGATTTTGCCCCGCCTCGCAGCGCTGCCTTCGCGCTGGCGACGGCCTTGGAGGGGGACTTGATCGAGTTGACCAATGCCGATTGGAGCTTTTCGCGCCAGCAATTGCAGCAGGCTCTGGGTCTGGATGTGCTGCTGGTCTTGAATGATTTCGAGGCGCTGGCCTTGTCCTTGCCCCGCTTGGGTGCGGACCAACTGCGTTTGTGGGGGCCGGCGTTGACCGAACTTGGGGCTGCGCACAACAAGAAGCACACGCTGGCGGTGATCGGGCCGGGCACGGGCTTGGGTGTCGGTGGGGTGACGCTGACAAACCATGGCTGGGTGGCGCTGCCGGGCGAGGGCGGCCATGCCAGTTTGTCGGCCGCCGATCATTTCGAGAGTCAGTTGTTGGACGTCGTGCGGCGTGACTACGCCCATGTGTCGGCTGAGCGTTTGTTGTCTGGCATTGGCCTGCCGTTGCTGCATGCATCGGTGGCCACCGTGCTGGGGTTGCCGGCAGCTGCGTTGAAGTCGGAGCAAATTGTTGCGGCCGGACTGTCCGGGGCGGATGCGCTGTGCGGCCGCACTCTCGACAGCTTTTGTGCCTTGCTGGGCGGCTTTGCCGGCAATGTGGCGTTGACGTTGGGTGCGCGCGGCGGCGTGTACATCGGCGGCGGCATCGTGCCGCGCTTGGGCGAGCGCTTTTTCGCGTCGCAGTTCCGCGCGCGCTTCGAGTCCAAAGGGCGCTTTCGCCCTTACTTGGAGGCTGTGCCCACAGCACTGATCACCGACACCCTGGCCGC
>JBIIVZ010000090.1:0-7897 GCA_044339175.1 Roseateles sp. | reverse complement strand
CCGTCGCGCAGCACCCACAACAAGGGCATGGCCGGGTCGCTGACGTGCTCCGGTAATTGCATTGGCTGGCCGTTGACTCTCAGCTCCATTCGGGCTCCTGACGTTTTCAATTTGCTCCCGGCGCAGCATAGCCGTGCACTCCGGACAGACAAACCACCGAGGCGACAATGCCCACATGAAACAGCATTCCGACCCACGCGCCCTCGTCAGCTTGCCCAGCCAGGGCAAGGCCGATCTGCTTTTTGTGCTGCTGCACGGGCTAGGAGCGCAAGCCGCGCAAATGACCGCCCTCAGCGACGGCCTGCGTGAGCAATACCCGCAGGCTGCCGTGGTCTGCTTGACGGCACCGTTGGCGCGGCCGGGCGACGCTGGGTTCAGCTGGTTCGAATGGGCGGAGGGCGGCAGTGCCGATGCTGTCGCACAGAGTGTCAGCGCGGCCATGCCGGCCTTTCTGGCGCGCGTGCAGGCCTGGGCCGGCCATTTCGAGCTGAGCTGGGAACGGGTCGCGCTGGGCGGGTTCTCGCAAGGGGCCACGCTGGCGCTGGAGGCGGTGCAAGCACACCCGGCGCTGGCCGGGCGCGTGCTGGCCTTTGCCGGCGGCCACGCCACGCCGCCCACCCATGCGCCGCAAGATGTGTCGCTGCACCTGCTGCACGGCATGGCGGACGCGGTGGTGCCCTACCCGCCCATCATTGCGGCCGCGCGGCTGCTGGTGCGGCTGGGCGCCGACGTGACGGCCGACATCGTGCCCGACATCGGCCACGAGCTGCACCCGCTGCTGATCGACAAGGCACTGGCGCAACTGCGCACCTTTGTGCCGGGCCGCCTCTGGCGCGAGGCGATGCTGGCCGCGCCGAAGGAATAGGCTGAGGCCGGTCAGATCCATGTAGGGCGGGTCTAGACCCGCGTCGGGCCTTGCCAAAAGGATCGTGCCCAAAACGCAGTTGTTGCGCCTGCTCTGTGGCTTGCGTGAGATCCTTCGCGGGTCTCGACCCAATACTGTTCGTTTACCCAAAAACCGTTCGTCCTGAGCCTGTCGAAGGACTCCCCCCGCTTCCGACAACCCTTCGACAAGCTCAGGGCGAACGGGCTCTATCCGAACAGTACTGGGTCTCGACCCGCCCTACAGTGGCCGAAATGCCCGCACAAAATGCGCATCGCCTCACAGGAGCTCACTTTGAAAAAGCCCATTGCCGACCGCATCGCTCAACGCCTCGCCCTCACCGCCTTGGCCCTGTTGCTGAGCGCCTGCGGCGGTGGTGGTGGTGGTGCCAGCAGTGAACCCACCCCAACGCCAACCCCTGCACCCAGCACCCCGCCGGCCCTGAGCAGCCAATGCGAAAGCGGCTCGGTGGCCCGGCTGGTGCAAGAAGCGGCAGCGCAAGTGGGCCGCAACACCGAGCTGGCCTTGCTGGCTTGTGGCAGCGGCGAGCTGAGCCAGCTGCGCTGGGCGCAAAGCGGCGGGCCGGCGGCACTGCAAGCGCTGTCGACCCGCTCGCAAGCGATCAGCGTGGAGCCGGCCAGCGCCGGGTCTTACCCGTTCGATCTCAGCTACGTGGACAGCCAAGGCCGCGCCTTCACCGCGCCGGTGCAGTTGAACGTGCTGGCCGCCACGGCCGGAGCCACGCCAGCGCTGGTGCTGCGCGGCGAGCCGTCGGTGCTGGCAGGCGGCAGCTTGTCGCTGCGCGCCTGGAGCCCCGGGCTGAGCAGCACTGAAGTGGCCCAGGCCAGCGTGCGCTGGACCCAAGTGGACGGCCCGGCGGCGGCCTTGGGTGACGCCACCGGCTGGCGTTTGCTGTTCAGCGCGCCGCAGGTCAGCAGCGACGCCGTGCTGCGCCTGCGCGCCACGCTGACGCTGGCCGACGGCAGCGTCAGCACGGGGCAGTTCAGCCTGTTGGTGCAGGCGCAGACCGGCCTGCCCGCCGACCCGCTGTTCAGCGCTGCCCAGCCGGCCAGCCGCGTCTACCCCTATCTGCCCCAAGGCCCGGCGGCGCAAGCGCTGAGCGATTGCATCTACAGCCCGCGCCTGAGCCGCAGCAACCCGAACAACCTGTGCACGCTGGGGCGCCTGCCCTTGCTGGGCCAAACGCCCCAAGCCACACCCGGCAGCGCCCCGACGGTGGAGCAAGTGATGCAGCGCGTGCTGGTGTCGAACGACTGGATGGGCGAGGTGTTCGAGCGCTTCTTGCGCGAGCAAGACGGCAGCGGCGACTTCCGCCGCATGCTGGCCTCGGTCACGTCCATCGTCATCGGCGGGCGGGTGCGACCGGCTTTTTACTGGAATGCCACCGGAGCCATCTATTTAGACGCCAGCTATTTGTGGCTGACCCCGGCGCAGCGCGACAGCGTCAGCGAAACCCCTGACCCGCGCAGCAACTATGGCGCGCTGCTCGGCTTTGCCACGCCCTGGCGCTATGTGCTGGACAACCGCCACGCGGTCACCAGCTACGCCGTCCTGGAGCGGCAGACCCGCGCACTGGATGAGCTGCGCTTTGAACTGGGCCGCCTGCTTTATCACGAGCTGACCCATGCGGCGGATTTTTTGCCGCCGCGCACACACGCCAGCCTGAACAACAGCCTGCGCGTCTACGAAGCCAGCCCGGCGCTGACTGCCTCGCAAGATCTGGCCAACCGGCTGCCGTTCTATTCGAGCCCAATGCAGGGCTTGGCGCGCGTGTTGTCCTTTGGCGATGCGCCAAACTCGCTGCAGATCGGCTACACGCCGGCCGACATCACCCAGTTCTTCAGCCAGGACCGAGTCAACGACGACTACAGCTACTCGGTCGCCGCCGGCAGCACCATCTCGCGCGAGGACGCCGCCATGCTGGTGGAAGAGGCGCTGGTGCAACTGCGCTACGGCGTGCTGCGGGATGTGGCCGTCACCAACAAGCTGGCACTGGACGCCAGCAGCGCCGACCTGATCGTCCACTGGGGGCAGCGCGGTCGCATCGGCGAAGCGGCGATCAAGCCGCGCCTGCAACTGGTGCTGGCCGACCTGATGCCCTGGCTGGCGGCCGACTTCAGCGACCGCTTGCTGGCACCGCAACCGCTGCGCGCCGGCCTCAGCTGGGGTGCCAACCTGGACCAAGCCGCCGTTGCCGCTGCGCGCGTGCGGCCACTGTCGGCGCAGGCGCGGCTGAATGAGCTGGAGCAGACGACGCGGGAATTGCGCAGCCGCTGATTGCGCAAGCGTTCATCGATCGGGCGTTCGGGCGTTCGGGCGTTCGGCTGGGAAGCCGCTCGCGCGAAGGCCGCTTCATCGCCTTGGATTGCAGATCATCCGGCTGACAAGCCGGTTCGTCGCCAGCCCCTGGCGGCGCGGCCGGGTGGCCACGAAACTGCATTCATGGACGGCAAGCGAGCTTGCGGTCCACCACCCCAAACCACCCCGAACTACCCAGGAGCCCCACCATGAACACCAGCACCAAGACCTTGTTCACCGCCTTGATCGCCGTCGCCGGTGCCGCTGCGATTGGCCTGGGCTTGGCCACCAGCGTCACCCTCTCAACCAACCCGGCCGCCCAAGCCAGCCCAGCCAGCCAGATCGTCAAGCTTGAGCGCGTGGTGGTCAACGGCAAGCGGGCTCCGGCCACCGTGCAGACGGCCCAGCGGATCGAGGTCCTGCCCCGCGTCATCGTTGAAGGTCGGCGCGTCGATGACAGCGTGCGCCTGGCAGCCGCCAAGACTTGCAACGCCGAAACGCTCTGCTGATTGACGCCGGTCAACGGCGTGCCGCAGCGCGAACCCCCACGCCCGCCCCACGCCCACTGTCGATTGCCGATCCTCAATCAGCCCCAGCCGTTCCGGTTGAAACTTCGCTGCGAAGGGGGGCAGCCAAGCCCTTGAAACGCTCAGCCAAACCCGCTTCAGGCGCATCGTCAAGCGATGCCGCCGCCGGGTTCCGCTGAAGAATTGCCGCGTCATCAGAGCCCCTAAAACTATTGCGGCATGAGACAGATGAGCGGAGATATCGACATGACCAAAAAAGCATTGCTCGTGGGCATCAACGACTACGCGCCGGGCGGCGCGGGCGGGCCGGATCTGCGGGGTTGCGTCAACGACGTGCGCGACATGGCCAACACCTTGAACGTCCTGGGCATCGTGCCGGCCACACCGGCCACGATGCAAATCCTGACCGACACCCGAGCCACCCGGGCGGCCATATTGCAGAGATTCAGATGGCTGACCACCGGCGCGAAAAGAGGCGATTCCTTGGTCTTCTTCTATTCCGGTCACGGCTCCCAGATTGTCGACGTCAGTGGTGACGAACCCGACGGGCGGGACGAAACCATCTGTCCACACGACTTTGCCAGCGCCGGCATGATCAAGGACGATGACTTCCGCAGCATGTTGGCCGCCCTGCCCACGGGCGTGAACCTCGACATCATTCTGGATTCCTGCCACTCCGGCACCGCCACGCGTGACTTTTTCGACCCGCTCAACGGGCTGGATGAACCCACGCTCGCGCACCGTTATGTCGAGCCGCCGATAGACTGGGGCTTCTTCCTCGATGCCAACCCCAGCCTGCCGCTGCGCACCGTACTGAAACCAGGCGGTGAGGCCAGCGGCCGCCGCGACGCCGTCGTCGTGCCCGGTTTGAACCATGTGGTGTGGGCCGGCTGCCGCGACAACCAGACGTCGGCAGAAGCCCCCATCGGTGGCACTTGGCGCGGTGTCTTCACTTACAACTTCTGCAAGGCCATGCGCGGTGCCGGCGTCACCATCACCCGTCGCCGCCTCGATGCCCAAGTGACGGTGAACGTACGCGGCATGGGCTACAGCCAGGTCGGCCAGCTCGAAGGCACCAAGATCTCGCTGGACGAGCGGATCTTTACCTGAGCGTATTTGCGGCCCCTGGCGGCACCCGGCGTTCGTGAAGAAGCGGTGGGCTTGCCGACTCAGCGCAGTTGATCCGGCCTTTGTAGGGCGGATCAACTGCGCGCGTTTGGCCGGTTGTGACAGCAGTATTGCGCCAAACCGGCCCCTGTCGGCACTTCGTGCCCGTGCCGAAATCGCTCGCGGAGATGCGGCGCTGCCTCGGGGCAGTGCCGCAACCTGAACCTCGTTACCAACGACTCCAACTCCGTTCGCTAACGCACCGACAGCACTGCTCTCCCGGCGCAACATTCAGCAACGATCTGTTTCGTGCTGATACCGGGAGGGCACTATCAACAGCAAAAACTTGGGGCTGCGGCCCCTATCGACTTGGCTGGCCAGCTTGGCGCTGGTGGCTGCGGGTTTGTTTGCTCACTTCGCTGCAGCACAGCAGCAACAGCAACAACTAACCGAGCGGGCGGTTGTCTATGTGCTGGCGATTAAGGGCACGGTTGACCTCGGCATGGTGCCCTATGTCGAGCGGGTGCTGGAGGAAGCCAGCCGAGCGAAAGCGGCGGCGGTCATCCTTGAGATCGAAACCTTCGGTGGCCGTGTCGATGCGGCCGTGCAGATCCGTGACGCGCTGTTGACGAGTACGGTGCCCACCGTGGCGTTCGTCGACAAGCGGGCCATCTCCGCCGGTGCGCTGATCGCCCTGTCCGCCCAGACCTTGATGATGTCGACCGGCAGCACCCTGGGCGCAGCCGCCCCGGTGCTGACGGGCACAGACGGCGCGGAAACCAAGCCGGCCTCGGAAAAAACGGTGTCCTACGTGCGCAAGGAGTTTCGCGCCACGGCGGAGGCCCGCCAACGGCCGCTGCTGCTGGCCGAGGCAATGGTGGACGCCGATGTGGCGGTGCCGGGCATCGTGGAAAAAGGCAAGCTGCTGACGCTGACCACCGAGGAGGCGCTGCTGCACAAGATGGCGGACTTCCAAGCCGACACGCGCGCGGCCGTGCTCAAGCAACTGGGGCTCGAAGGGGCCGAAGTACGCACCGTCAGCCCCGGCTGGGCCGAGCGGGTGGTCAGCTTTCTGACCCTGCCGGTGGTCAGCTCCTTGCTGATCAGCGTGGGCATGCTGGGTATCTTGCTCGAGATGCGCACGCCGGGCCTGGGCATTGCCGGCGGGGTGGGCGTGGGCAGCTTGGCGTTGGTGTTCTGGGGCCATTGGCTGGTGCAGCTGGCCGGCTGGGAGGAGCTGTTGCTGGCCGGGGCCGGCTTGGCGCTGCTGGCGCTGGAGATTTTCATCATTCCGGGCTTTGGCGTGGCGGGGCTGCTGGGCATTGTGGCCATGCTGGGCGCTTTGATCTTGGGCCTGAGCGGGGCCGGTGATTCGGCGGCGACGACGCTGGCCGTGACCTGGCGCGTGCTCAGCGCGTCCCTGATCGCCCTGCTGGCCGGCCTGGTGCTGCTGCGCTATTTGCCGCGCTTGCCCTTCGCCCGCCAACTGGTGCTGCGGTCGACGCTGGGCACAGGGCCTTGCAACGGCTCGGCCCCGGAATCCGACTGGCGCTGGCTGGGCAAGACCGGCTTGGCCACCACGATGTTGCGGCCGGCCGGGATCGCCGACATCGACGGCCAGCGACTGGACGTCGTTTCAGACGGCGCACTGATCGAAGCGGGCTCGCCTGTCGTGGTGACGCAAGTGAACGGCAACCGAATCGTCGTGCGGCAAGTGGCGCACAAAACTTCTCAAAACTCTAAAAGGAATGAAGCATGAACGAAGTCATGGCTGGACTGGTGGGAAGCATGGGCCTGTTGATTGCCGTGGTGGCGGCACTTGCCTTCATCCTCTATTTGGTACCGATTCCCCTGTGGATTGCCGCCTGGGCCTCGGGCGCTTATGTCGGGCTGTTCACGCTGATCGCCATGCGCTTGCGGCGCGTGCCCCCGGCCACCATCGTCACCGCCCGCATCAGCGCGGTGAAGGCGGGCATCGACGTGTCCATCAATGATCTGGAGGCCCACTTTCTGGCGGGCGGCAAGGTGATGCAGGTCGTCAGCGCAATGATCTCGGCCGACAAGGCCAATATTCCGCTGCCCTTCAAGCGTGCCGCTGCCATCGACTTGGCTGGGCGCAATGTGCTGGAGGCGGTACAGATGTCGGTGATACCGAAGGTGATCGAATCGCCCCGGATCGCGGCAGTGGCCAAGGACGGCATCCAGCTGATCGCCGTATCGCGGGTGACGGTGCGGACAAATATCGACCGACTGGTTGGCGGGGCTGGCGAGGAAACCATCATGGCTCGCGTCGGCGAAGGCATGGTCAGCACGATTGGCTCGGCGCTCAGCCACAAAGACGTGCTGGAGAACCCGGACAAGATTTCCAAGCACATTCTGTCGAAGGGCTTGGACGCCGGCACCGCCTACGAGATCCTGTCCATCGACATTGCCGACGTGGATGTGGGCGAGAACATCGGTGCCAAGTTGCAGATCGAGCAGGCCAACGCCGACAAGCAGATTGCACAGGCCAAGGCCGAAGAACGCCGCGCGATGGCCGTGGCGCTGGAGCAGGAAATGCGCGCCCGCGTGGTCGAGGCCGAGGCCGAAGTGCCGCGCGCCATGGCCGAGGCGTTCCGCCAGGGCAATATGGGCATCATGGACTACTACCGCATGAAGAATATGCAGGCTGACACCGCCATGCGTGAAGAGATTGCCAACCCTGAGGATGACCCCACCGCCGACCGCAGCAAGTCATGAACGGTCTGCCGCAAGAGCTGATCTTTGTCATCGTGGTGGTGGTCATGTTGGTTCAGTTCATGCTGAAACAATGGCGCAAGAACGTCGCCCCGGCACCCAGCGAGCGCGGCCGGGATGACGATGCCGAGGAGGAAGCAGCACCTGTGGAGGCGGCGGTAGCCGCAGCGGAACTCCAATACCGAACGCAAGCGAAACAGCAACAGCAACAGCAACAGCAATCGCAACCGGTCATGCCAGCGCCACCGCGCCCGGATGTTGCCGTACCGCGCTTGTTAGTGAACCTGCCGCCACCGCGCGGGCCAGTGTCAGCGCGCGCCTACCC
>JBIIVZ010000089.1:0-7932 GCA_044339175.1 Roseateles sp. | reverse complement strand
AGCGTTACCGCCACCCGGGCACGCCGCTGACTCGTACGCTGCCGAATGGCCGCACGGCGGTGATCGCCGCACAGGGCGAGCTGCTGCTGACCGGGCCGGGCGCGGGGCCGAAAGGTGAGCGGCCGTTCCTGGACCGCTTGGTGCTGAAGGACCTGAGCACGCAGCGGCTGTTCCAGAGCAGCGAGGCGCAGTTCGAGCAACCGGTGGCGCTGCTGGACGGCGGGCGGCTGTTGACGCTGCGGGAAACCAGCAGCGAGCCGCCGAATCTGTCTTTGCGTGATTTGCGTGAATCGACCAACGGCAGCGGCAGCGGCAACGGCAACGGCAACGGTTCAGCCAGCGCCGTCGCGCTGACCAAAAGCCGCGACCCGACACCGCAGTTGCGCAAGATCCGCCGCGAGCTGATCACCTTCAAGCGGGCAGACGGGGTGGAGTTGTCGTTCTGGCTGCACTTGCCGCCGGACTACAAAGAGGGCGAAAGGCGGCCGGCGCTGGTCTGGGCCTATCCGCTGGAGTACACCGATGCCAGCACGGCGGGGCAAGTCGGCAGCTCGACGCAGCGCTTTGCGACCTTCCCCGGCCTGAGCCCGTTGATGCTGGTGATGGACGGCTTTGTGGTGCTCAGCGACGCCACCATGCCGGTGGTGGGTGACCCGAAAACCGTCAACGACAGCTTTGTCGAGCAGATCACCATGAACGCGCGGGCCATCATCGACAAGGCCGAGGAGCTGGGCTTTGTCGACCCGAAACGGATGGCGCTGGGCGGCCACAGCTACGGGGCCTACATGACGGCCAATTTGCTGGCCCACACCGATCTGTTCAAGGCCGGCATCGCCCGTAGCGGCGCTTACAACCGCACGCTGACGCCGTTCGGCTTTCAGAGCGAGCGACGCAGTCTGTGGGAGGCCCGCGAGGTCTACTTGAAGTTGTCGCCGTTCCTGTTCGCGCAGCAGATCAAGGAGCCGCTGCTGCTGATCCACGGCGAGGCCGACAACAACTCCGGCACCTTTCCGATCCAGACCGAACGGCTCTACCAAGCGCTGGCCGGCACCGGCGGCACGGTGCGCTATGTGTCACTGCCGCATGAATCACACGGCTACAGCGCCCGCGAATCGGTCGGCCATGTGCAGTGGGAAATGAGCCAATGGCTGAAAACCCATCTCGGCGACCCGCGCGTGGCGCGGTGAGCGCAGCGCCGTAGGGCGGGTCAACAAGTGCAGCGTCGGCCAACTCGTCGTCTCTCGGCGTTGCGCTCAGGCCGAGGCCTTCAACGCCGCCTCGATGTCGCCGCGCAGGCTGGCGGGGGTGTCGGTCGGGGCGTAGCGCTTGAGGACTTGGCCGTCGCGGCCGATCAGGAACTTGGTGAAGTTCCACTTGATGCCTTGCAGACCAAGTAGGCCCGGCTTTTCGGCCTTCAGCCATTGCCACAGCGGGTGGGCATCGCCGCCGTTGACCTTCACCTTGGCCATCATCGGGAAGGTCACGCCGTAGTTCAGCTCGCAGAAAGAGGCAATTTCGGCGTTGGCACCGGGGTCTTGGCTGCCGAATTCATTGCTGGGGAAGCCGACCACGGCAAAGCCTTGGTCGGCATAGTCCCGCCACAACTGCTCCAAGCCCTTGAACTGCGGCGTGAAGCCGCAGGCACTGGCGGTGTTGACGATCAGCAAGACCTTGCCGCGTTGATCGGCCAAGTCGGCCGCTTGGCCGTTGATCGAGACGGCCTTGAAGTCGTAAGCGCTTTGTGTCATCAACTGCTCCCTTGTTCAAAAACTCAAATCGTAGCTCCGGCGCTGCGCTGGCGCTCCAGTGCGGCCAATAGCGCAGCCGCCACGATGCAAGCGCCGCCCAGCGCGGTTTTCAAATCGATGTGGCCGCCGCCCAGCCAGATCGCCGACAGCGCGGCCACCGGCACCTCGGTCAGCATGACGACGGCCGTCACGTTGGCCGGCAGCTGCCCAGCACCGTATTGCAGCGCCAGATTCGAGAGGAAGAACAGCACCGCCATGCCGACCAGCGGCAGCAACCAGAGCGGGCCGGCCAGGGTGGGCCAAGCGATGAAGTCCACGCCGGCCATGACAGCCGCCGCCGCGCCGGCCACCACCACGCCGCCGAGAAACATGGCCAGCGCCCGCGCATGGGCACCGCGCGCGGCCTCGCGGCGCAGCATCACGTTGTTCAGCGCGAAGGTGAAGCCGCCCAGCACGCCCAGCACATCCGCCAAACTGCTGGGCAGCGGCAGGCCACCGCGGGCAGGCGTCAGCACAATCGCCGCACCGGCCAAGGCCAGGACTATGCGCAAAGCCGCCAGCGGGGTCAGCCGCTCACCCAGAATCAAGCGTGCCAGCAACACCGCCCACAGCGGCATCAGATAGAACAGCAGCACCACCCGCACCACGTCGCCGAGAGCCACGCCCCAGTTGAAGGCGGTGTTGGTCAAGCCCGACGCCAGCAGGATCAGCCACAGCGACGGCGTACGCAGCAACTCAGCCCAGGCGCGCGGTTTGCTCAGGCTGATGACGGCTACCGCCAGCAGATAAATCGCGACGGTGGTCCAGAGCGGATGCAGGCCGGCCGCCTGAAACTGCCGAAAGGGCCACCAAGAAAGCCCCCAGACCAGGGCGTTGAGCATCAGAGCGAGTACGGACATGGGCGGGGGTGCGAAGTGGCTGGGGTAACGGGTTGACGGGGTTGGCGGGGTTGGCGGGGTTGCCCGCTCGCCCGATGACGGCGCGCCAGGCGAGGCACGTGAGGTCAAAAAGAGTCCGCCAGGCGAGGACTGATCGGCGGAGAAGTCGGGCCAGGGGCAGTGCGTTGGGGGCGAGCCAGTCAGTCGCTCACAACACCCGCTTGCGAAAGCTCACCCCAAACACGCGTCGCCAGCCAACAATGCCGGGCGCGTTATAGCATGGTGGGCCGGAATGGCTAGGCAGCGCCATCGGCACCGAGCTGGTGGTTCAAACACCGCAAACACCGCAAGCAACCGCCACGCTGAGCACACAGGAGCGCCTCTTTTGGATCATTTGGCCTGTTTTACCCCTGAGGATTTGCGCGCGGCTGCGGCACCCGATTTGTCGGCCTATCGGTGGCGGCTGCTGGTCCAAGGAGATTCCTGGTTTTCCAGCGCGCCGGCAAAGATCAATGCGCATGCCAATTTGCTGCAGGAGATGGTCTTCAAACAGGCAACCTGCGGCATCAACTGCGCCGGGGCCAGCGAAGGGCTGAGCCATCTGGTCGATTTGATCGACGCGGCCACAGCACCCGATTTTGTGCGCTTGCTGTGCGGCCCGGACGCGCCGGTGTGGGACGGGCTGCTGCTGTCGGTGGGTGGCAATGATCTGATCATGGCGGCACAAACGCCAGCCCACCTCGGCTCCGGCACCGATCACGACATGCAAGCCGTGCCGCTGCAGCTGCGCTTGCTGCGCAGCCAAACCGAATGGGGGCCGCCGTCGGCCGGCGCGGCGCGCTATTTTTCGGAGCCTGGCTGGCAGAGCTTCAGCGACTATCTGCGCGCCAATATGCAGCACTTGCTGGGCTTGCGTGACCAGGGGCCGTCCATCGGCAAGCCGGTCTTCGTCCATTGCTATGCCGTGCCCATGCCCCGGCCAGCCAGCAGCGCAGCACCGGGCAACGGCCCGTGGCTCTACCCGGCGTTGAAGGCCTGCGCCTCGCCCCGCGCAGACTGGGCCGCGGTCAGCCGCTTGTTGGTGTTCCGCCTGGCGGCCTTGTTCAAAAGCATGGCGGCCGACCAGCTGCTGTTCCCCGGCCTGCAAGTGTTCGACTCCACCGCCGTGCCGTTGGCACCGGCCAGCGCCGGCCAGGTGGCTAGCAGCGGTGGCAGCCATGGCGATTGGCACGACGAGATCCACCTGAACCACAGCGGCTGTTTCAAACTCGCTCGCGCTTGGTCGGAGGACATCGAAGCGGTGCTGAACGGGGTCAAGCGGGTTGACCCGGGCAAGCCCGGCAAAGCCAGCCGCAAGCGCGCTTAGGCTTAGGGCCCTTAGCGGTTGTTTTTAATGCACTTCGTCGCAGCGGGCTAGCGCCAGCAAACGATCCACCTCGTCTTTGTGGACGACGCTGTTGCGCTGATGCCAGCGTTGCACCATCCACATGGTCACGGCGACGATCAGGCCGAAGATCGAGATGGCGATGAAGGCCGACAAGCCGATCCGCGTCATGCCGGTGTAGAGCGCGCCCAGGCCCAGGATGCAGGCCTGCTCGTTGAAGTTCTGCACCGCGATGGAGCGGCCAGCGCCCATCAGGTTGTGGCCGCGGTGCTGCAGCAAGGCGTTCATCGGCACCACCATGAAGCCGCCGATCACGCCCAGCAGAATCAAAAAGGGCACGGCGGCCCAGACATTGGTGATGACGTTCAGGCCGATCAGCAACACGCCCATCGCAATGCCCAGCGGGATCACCCGCGTGGCGCGGTCCAGCCGCATATACATGGAGGCCGCCACCGCGCCGATGGCTGTGCCCACCGCCACCACACCGCCCAAGTTGGAGGCCTGCGTGGTGGAGTAGCCCAAGGCCAGCGCCGCCCATGAAAACACGATGATGCGCAGGTTGCCGGAAATGCCCCAGAACAAGGTGGTGGTGGCCAGCGAAATCTGCCCCAGCTTGTCTTGCCACAAGCGCGAATTGCAGGAGGCGAAATCACGCACCAAGTAGATCGGGCTGCTCGACAGCGGCTGCAGCGGCGTTTGCGTGCGCGGAATCGCCAAATTGAAGAGCGCCGCCACGATGTAGAGAATCACCAAGCTGGCAATCGCTGCCTCGGGGGCGGTGTCCACGCCGGTCTCGAAGAAAGGCAGATCGAACTTCAGCAAGTGCGGGGCCAGATGCGGCCCCACCAATTGCCCGCCGAGCAAGATGCCCAGGATGATGGAGCTGATCGTCAGCCCCTCGATCCAGCCATTGGCCTTGACCAGTTGCGAGGGTGGCAACAGCTCGGTCAAGATGCCGTATTTAGCCGGTGAATAGGCGGCGGCACCAAGACCCACGATGGCGTAAGCCAGCAGCGGGTGAGCGCCGAACAACATCATCAGACAGCCGCAAATCTTGATCAGATTGGCGTAGAACATCACCTTGCCCTTGGGCACGGCGTCCGCGAACGCGCCGACAAATGGGGCCAGCACCACGTAGAACAGCGCAAACATCGGCCCAAGAGCGGGGATCTGCCAAGCCGGCGAGCCGGTGGTCTTCAACAGTTCAATGGCTCCGACCAACAAAGCCTGATCAGCCAGCGAGCTGAAGAACTGCGCTGACATGATGATGGAAAAGCCTTTTTTCATGAGCCCATTCGGAACAGCAGAGAAGCGGAGGCGCCGCCAACAGAGAGGCCACAAAAATCGCGCAAAGACGAGTTGCGGCACGGTTTATAGCATGCCCCTAATTCAAGGCTTGTCCCGGCCAAGCTATGCCGCGCCAGAGGCAGTGCCACAATTCACGCCATGCCCCGTCCCATTGAAGCACTCATTCACGTCCAGGCCCTGACCCACAACTTGGCCCGCGCCCGTGCTTGCGCACCGGATGCCAAGATCTGGGCCGTCGTCAAAGCCAATGCCTATGGCCACGGCATTGCCAATGCCTACGAGGGCTTGCGCGCCGCCGACGGCTTTGCGCTGCTTGACCTGGACGAAGCGCAGCAGATCCGCAGCCTCGGTTGGCGCGGCCCGATCCTGCTGCTGGAGGGCTGTTTCGAGACCCGCGACCTGGAGCTGTGCTCGCGGCTAAAGCTCTGGCATGCGGTGCATTGCGAGCAGCAGATTGACTGGCTGGCGATGCACAAGACCCACGAGCCGCATCGCGTGTTCCTGAAGCTGAACAGCGGCATGAATCGGCTCGGCTTCAGCCCGCAGTCGTTCCGCGCCGCCTGGACGCGGCTGAACGCGCTGCCACAGGTGGACGAGATTTCGCTGATGACGCATTTTTCGGACGCCGACGCGCTGCGTTTCGGCTCCGACGGCATTGCCAGCCAACTGGCCCTGTTCGAGGCGGCCACCGCCGAGCTGCCGGGCGAAACCACACTGAGCAACAGCGCCGCGACACTGCGCCACAGCAGCAGGCTGCGCAGCGACTGGATACGCGCCGGCATCATGAGCTACGGCGGCGTGCCGGACTTCCCCGAGCACGACCCGGCCCACTGGGACCTGCGCCCGGCGATGACGCTGCGCTCCAAAGTCATCGGCGTGCAGCACCTGCAGGCAGGCGACACGGTGGGCTACGGCAGCAGCTTCACCGCCACGCAGGCGATGCGCATCGGCGTGGTGGCCTGCGGTTACGCGGACGGCTACCCACGCCATTGCGCGACCGGCACACCGGTGCTGGTCGACGGCCAGCGCACCAGCACCGTCGGCCGGGTCTCGATGGACATGCTGGCGGTGGACCTGACGGACCTCAAGTCCAGCGGCTTCGGCAGCGAAGTGACGCTGTGGGGCCAAGGCCCGAAAGGCAGCTTGCTGCCCATCGACGAAGTAGCCCGCGCCGCCGGCACGATCGGCTATGAGTTGATGTGTGCGCTGGCCCGCCGCGTGCCGGTGACCGTGCAACACGCCTAGAGCCTGCGCAAAAACCTGCGCAAGACCGCCCGTCAATCCACCCGCCGCGCCAACAAGGTTCGCTATGCATCTGCCCTCCCACCAACTGAGCATGACCGTGCTGATGACGCCGGACATGGCGAACTTCTCCGGCAATGTGCACGGCGGCATCATTCTGAAACTGCTCGACCAGGTCGCGTTTGCCTGCGCCAGCCGTTATGCCGGGCGCTATGTGGTGACGTTGTCGGTCGATCAGGTGATGTTCCGGCAACCGGTGCATGTGGGCGAATTGGTGACCTTTCTGGCGTCCGTCAACGATACCGGCAAGTCGTCGATGGAGGTCGGCATCATGGTGGTGACCGAAAACATCCGCACCCAGGTGGTCCGGCATGCCAACAGCTGCTACTTCACGATGGTGGCGCTGGACGATGCCGGCAAGCCCTCCACTGTGCCCAAGCGCATCGCCACGACGCCTGAGGAAACACGCCGCATGGCGGGGGCCAAGCTGCGGCGCGAGTTGCGCCAGGAGTTGGCGCAGCGCTACCAGCAGATCCGCCAGGCCAGCAGCGCCAAATGAGGCCGCGATGAACCTGCTCTGGCGGCCACTGGATTCGGAGCTGGAGCTGAGCTTCGTGCGCGCCCAGGGTGCGGGCGGGCAAAACGTCAACAAAGTGTCCAGCGCGGTGCATTTGCGCTTCGACATCAAGGCCTCCAGCCTGCCCGAGGTGATCAAGCAGCGCCTGCTCGACTTCAGCGACCAGCGCATCACCTTGGACGGCGTGATCGTCATCAAAGCGCAGGAGCACCGCAGCCAGGAGATGAACCGCCACGATGCGGTGGCCCGGCTGGTGGCACTGGTGCAGGGCGTTGCCCATGTGCCCAAGGCCCGCCGCCCGACCAAGCCGACCTACGGCTCCAAGCAGCGCCGATTGGAAGGCAAGTCGCAGCGCTCCAGCATCAAGTCCGGCCGTGGCCGGGTCAGCTCGGACGGTTGACGAGCCCCCAGACCTGCCGCCTAAAACCGCTGCGGCCGGGTCGCCACGAACAAGCTGAGCAAGCACAGACTCATGCCGACCAGCGCCAGCGGGGTCGGCCGCCAGCCCTCCAGCAGGGCCGAAATGGCCAGCGCGATGACGGGAATCACCACTCCGGTCAAGGCCGCCCGCGCCGGGCCCTGGCGCTGGGCGAGTTTGAAATAAAGCACAAACGCCACCACCGAGCCGAACACCGCCAAATAGAGCAGCGAGGCCACGTAGGGCAGCCGCCAATCAAAATGCAAGCCGGTGCCGCTGGTCAGCGAGATCAAGGTTAAAAACGCGGCCCCGTAACCCATGCTCCAGGCCAGGATGGGCACCAGCGGCAGGCCGCGCCGGGTCAGCGTCAAGGTCAG
>JBIIVZ010000088.1:0-7965 GCA_044339175.1 Roseateles sp. | reverse complement strand
GGCAGCGTGACCTTGCTGGCCACGCCGCTGTACTCGAACACGACGCTGGTGGTGTTCTTCCCGACGCTGGCTTTTGGCGGCACGGTGCTGTTGATGGACAAGTTCGACGCCGCCCGCTACTTGGCGCTAGCGCAAGCCCGGCGCGTCACGCACACGATGCTGGTGCCGGTGCAATATCAACGCTTGATGGCGCTGCCGCAGTTCGATGCCCATGACTTGAGCGCTTTTCAGGTCAAGTTCTGCACCAGCGCCCCGTTCGCGGCCGCGTTGAAGGCCGACGTGCTGGCGCGCTGGCCTGGCGGCCTGATCGAGTTCTACGGCATGACCGAGGGCGGCGGCACCTGCATCCTCGACGCCCGCCAGCACCCGAGCAAATTGCACACGGTGGGCCAGCCGGCCGCGGGCCACGACATCCGCCTGATCGACGAAGCCGGGCTTGAAATTTCTGCAGCCGCGGGCGCTGACGAAGGGGCGACCGGTGAAGTGGTCGGGCATTCGGCCGGCATGATGGCCGGTTATCACGGCCAGCCCGAGAAGACGCGCGAGGCCGAATGGTTCGCGCCGGATGGCAAGCGTTTCATTCGCACCGGCGACGTCGGCCGCTTCGATGCCGACGGCTTCTTGATGCTGCTGGACCGCAAGAAGGACATGATCATCTCCGGCGGCTACAACATCTACCCGAGTGACCTGGAAGCCGAGTTGCGCTTGCACCCGGCCGTGGCCGAGGTGGCTGTCGTCGGCGTGCCCAGCGAGGCCTGGGGCGAGACGCCGGTGGCCTTTGTCGTGCAGCGCCCCGGTGCGCACGCGCCCGATGCCGAGCTGCGAGCTTGGCTGAACGCTCGTGTCGGCAAGACGCAGCGGCTGAGCGATCTGCAAAGCCTTGCCGAGCTGCCCCGCAGCGCCATCGGCAAACTGCTGAAGCGTGACTTGCGCGACAGCTATAACAAAGAGAGCAACTCATGAGCGTGAATCGGCGTCACTTCTCTACCCGTTTGGCTGCGCTGGGTGCGTCGCTGGCTTGGCCACATGGGCAAGCCCAAGCCCAAGCATCGGGCTCTGCCTGGCCGGCCAAACCGATCCGGATCATCGTGCCCTACCCGCCGGGCGGTTTTACCGATGTGACCGCACGGTTGATCGCGCAAAAGCTGCAGGAGCGCTTGGGCCAGACCTTTATCGTCGACAACAAACCCGGTGCCAACAGCCTCATCGGCGTTGACGCCATGGCCAAGGCACCGGCCGATGGCTACACCTTTGCGGTCGTCATCGCGGCTTACGCGGCCAACACCAGTCTGTACCCGAAGCTGCCCTACGACCCGGCCAAAGACATTGCGGCGGTCTCGCTGATCGGCCTGTCGCCGCTGGTGGCCGCGGTCAGCAACGACGCACCGTTCAAGAGCGCCGCCGAATTGCTGGCCTACGCTCGCGCCAACCCCGGCAAGGTCAGCTTTGGGTCCAGCGGCAACGGCTCGGCGGCGCATTTGTCGACCGAGTTGTTGAAGTCGCTGACCGGCAGCTATATGGTTCACATCCCCTACCGTGGCGCGGCTGCCGCGCTGACCGATTTGATGGGCGGGCAGATCCATTTATTCCTCGACGCGGCCTCCGGGTTGATCAACCCGGGCAAGAGCGGCCGGGTGCGCTTGATCGGCGTGGCCAGCGACAAGCGCTTGCCGGCCTTGCCCGATGTGCCCACCTTCATCGAGCAGGGAGTGAAGGGTTTTACCGGCAGCACCTGGGCCGGTTTGCTGGCTCCGGCGGGGACACCTGCGGACATCATCAAAAGGGTCGCCGACGAGGTGGCGGCCATCGTGCGGACGGACGATATGCGCTTGAAACTGGAGGCGATGGGCACGGTGCCGGTCGGCAGCACGGCGGCTGAGTTCACCAGCTTCATCGCCAGCGAGACAGCAAAATGGGGTCAAGTCATCCGCACAGCCAAGGTTCAAATCGATGCCTAAGACATTGCCCCACATCCCGTCTCTGCAGGGTCAGGTGTCGCCCGAAGAGTGGCAGCAACGTGTGGACTTGGCGGCGGCTTACCGCTTGGTGGCGATGTTCGGTTGGGACGACCTGGTCTTTACCCATATTTCCGCCAAGGTGCCCGCCCCGTCTGGCGCAGGTGATCAGTTTCTGATCAACCCCTACGGCCTGTTTTTTGACGAAATCACGGCCTCCAGCCTGGTCAAGGTCGATCACCACGGCGAGCCCATGCAAGACACGCCGTTCGGCATCAACCCGGCCGGTTTTGTCATCCACAGCACCGTGCACGAGGCGCGGCCCGAGCTGGTGTGTGTGATGCACACGCACACGCCGCATGGCATCGCGGTGTCGGCGCAAGCGGGTGGCTTGCTGCCGCTGTCGCAGCAGTCCGGCTTTGTGCTGGGCAGCTTGGCGTATCACGCCTACGAAGGGGTGGCGCTGCGCGATGCCGAGCGCCCACGCTTGGCGGCCGACTTGGGGCTTGCCCGCTTCATGATTCTGCGCAACCACGGTCTGCTGACCTGCGGCCGCAGCGTCGCCGAGGCCTTCCAGCAGATGTACACGATGGAAGCGGCCTGCCGCATCCAGTTGCTGGCGCAGGCCGGTGGCAACGCCGTCTTGACCGAGGTGAGCGCCGAGATCATTGCCGACATGCCGGCACAAGCGCGCGAGGTCAGCCGTGGCCAGGGCGCGAACCTGATCTGGCCGGGGCTGCTGCGGCGGCTGGACCGACGCTTGCCCGGCTACGACAGTTAATTTAATTTATTCAATCGCCATGGCCATCCTCGTCCTCAGCAACCCGCTCCCGTCCGCCCCCTTCGTTGCCGCCTTGCGCGCGGCTGCACCCGATGTTCCCGTCTGGACCGAGGCCGACGACCCGCCGGTGGAGGCGGTGGAGGCCATCCTGGCTTGGCGTTTGACACCGGGCCAAGCGTCCAAATACCCAAAGCTGCGGGTGATCTGCTCGACCGGTGCGGGTGTAGAGAAGATTCTGGCCGCGCCCGATCTGCCGCCCGACCTGCCGGTGACGCGCAGCGTGGACCCGCTGCAGGCGCAGACGATGGCGCAATACGTGATCGCTTGCGCGCTGCACTTCACCCGCCAGTTGCAGCTCTACCAAGCGCAACAAGTCAACGCCGAATGGCGTCGCCACGCGGTGCGGCCGTTGTCGCAGTGCCGGGTCGGGCTGTTGGGGCAGGGCGAGGTGGCGCAGGCGGTGGCGCGTGCGTTTGCGCCGCTCGGTTACCCGGTGGCGGTGTGGGGCAGGCAGCGCAAGGCCCTGCCCGGCGTCCAGTGCTTCGCCGGGGCGGCCGAGTTGCCGCTGTTGCTGGCGCAGAGCGATTTGCTGGTCTGCACCTTGCCACTCACCGACGCCACGGCCGGCCTGTTGAACCGCCAGCGTTTGAGCCTGCTGCCGCGCGGGGCGGTGCTGATCAACGTGGGCCGCGGCGGCCATGTGAACGAGCCCGATCTGCGGGCACTGCTGGACGAAGGCCAGCTGGCTGCTGCCGCACTGGATGTGTTCGAGCGCGAACCGCCGCCGCCGGACAACTGGGTCTGGCGGCACCCGCAGGTGTTGGCCACGCCGCATATCGCCGGTGAGGCGCGCGAATCGGTGGTGGCCGAGCAGTGCCTGGATGCACTGCAGCGCGCACGGGCCGGCTTGGTGCAGCCGCTGGCGGTGGACCGCAGCGCCGGTTACTGATCAAGCGCCCGGTGGTCGCCAAGTCGGGGCTGCGTCGGACTCAATACGGCGCGGCCAAGGCTTTTGCAATGCGCTGGCGGTTGACGGTGGTTTTGGGCACCTTGACGTTGAACCAGCTGCGCACATCTTCTTCCAGCCCGATGCCGTGCATGAAGTTGTAGATCGCTTTTTTCAGGCCTATGCCGAGCACATCGTGGTCGACGCCGGTCGGGTCGAAAAAGCCGACATCGTTCTGCGCAAACGACACCGGCGGCAGCGGCCGCAGCGTCACGCCGTACTCCGCCGGGCTCTTGCCCACCGGCGAATGCACGGTGCAGGCAAAGCGGTGGAAAAAGCCGCTCTGGATGCAGCCCTGCTCGAACAACTGGCGCACATATTCCAGCGCGTCCACGGTGTCTTGCACCGTCTGCGTCGGGAAGCCGTACATCAGGTAGGCATGGACCAGCACGCCGGCATCGGTGAACGAGCGGGTCACGCGGGCCACTTGCTCGACCGACACGCCTTTTTTCATCAGGTTCAGCAGCCGGTCGGACGCCACTTCCAGCCCGCCCGAAATGGCGATGCAGCCGCTGTCGGCCAACTGCTGGCAGAGCTCGGGGGTGAAGGTCTTCTCGAAGCGGATATTGCCCCACCAGGAAATGTCCAATTGGCGCGCTTGCAGCTCGGCTGCCAGGCCTTTCAAGGCCTTCGGCGGTGCCGCTTCGTCGACGAAGTGGAAGCCGGTCTGCCCGGTCTCCTGGACGATGGTCTCGATGCGGTCCACCAGCAGCGTGGCGGATGCGCCCTCGTAACGGGAGATGTAGTCCAGCGAGACATCGCAAAAGCTGCATTTCTTCCAGTAGCAGCCATGCGCCACCGTCAGCTTGTTCCAGCGCCCGTCAGACCACAGCCGGTTCATCGGGTTGAGCATGTCGAGCAGCGACAAATAGCGGTCCAGCGGCAGGCCGTCCCAGGTCGGCGTGCCGACCTCGGCAAACGCCACGTCGGGTTCAGCGAAGTTGATGTACTTGACCAAGCCCTCGTCGGTGCGCACAAAACTGCGCACCAAGCGCTGGCGCGAGCGCTTGCCGCCCAGATGTTCCAGCAAGGCCAGCAGCGGCCGCTCGCCCGCATCGAGCGTCACAAAGTCGAAGTAATCGAACACGCGCGGCTCGGTCAGCTCGCGCAGCTCGGTGTTGACAAAGCCGCCGCCCAGCGCCACGGTGATGTGCGGGTGCGTGGCCTTGATCGTCTGCGCGATGCGGAAGGCGGCGTAGACCGCGCCGGGGAAGGGGACTGAGATCAGCACCAGTGTCGGCGCGTGGCGCTCGATGGCGGCCAGAGTCAGGTCGCGCAGCGTCAGGTCCACCAGGTTCGGCGGCGCGGCCAGTGCGGCAGCCAGCGGCTCGAAGGTCGGCTGGCTGGTGGCCAGCGATTCGGCATAGCGGACAAACTCGAAGCGCGGGTCGACTGCTTCGCGCAGCACATCGGCCAGGTCGTTCAGGTACAGCGTGGCCAAGTGGCGGGCGCGGTCTTGCAGGCCCAGCGCCCCGAAGGCCCAGGCGAGCGGGTCGCCGCCGTCATCGTCCACATAGACATCCAGCGTGCGAAAGCGCGGCCCCTCGGGCAGGAACTGGCGCGTGCAGATGCGGTGCGCCAGCGTGGAGTCGCGACCCTGCAAAAAAGCAATCGTCGGGGTGATGGTCGAGAGGTAGCGGGCAAACGCGTCGTCAAAGCCCTGCACCAGCGGCGCGCGTTGGCTGACGGCGATGGCTTGCACGCAAGTCCGCAGCGCAGCCAAGCCCTCGCGTGAAAACAGCTTCAGCATCAAGGCCAAGGCCAAATCCTCCTGCACGGCGGCGACGCCGCGCGAACGCAGGAAGCCGGTCAGGTAGGCGGTGGACGGGTAGGGGGTGTTCAGCTGCGTCATCGGCGGGATGACGCTGAGCACGCGCAGGGCGGGGTTCTGGTGGGGCATGGAGTCGCAGGTTGGGAGCCTCATTTTGCCAGCCGGCAAAGAATGGGTGTTCAAGAAGAAAAACAGACCTGGCCGAGTTCAGCCACGTAGGGCGGGTCGAGACCCGCGAGCGATGCAGGCAGGGGCACCGTCCTGCCGAAATGAGCCGGCCTAGCGCAACTCGGGTGCCACAGTCGGCCACACGCGGGTCTCGACCCGCCCTACAAAAGTCAGGGGCTGCTGCTCAACGTGCATTGCTGCTGGGTATTGCTCGGGCAAGGCCCAACCCAGCGCAGCTGAATCGCGTCGGCGGGTGGCAGCGCGGCGCTGAGGGTTTGCAGCGCGGCCGGCGTGGTGTTGAAGCTGGCCAGCGCCGCCCAACTGCCGCCTGTGCTGCCGCTGGCGCTGCTGCGGTAGTCGAGCGAGTAGGTGCTGTGCGGCCGCAGCGCTCGGCTGTTGATCACATAGCGGCCGCCTTCCAGCGTGAAGCTGGGCCGCTCGGGGAACGGTTGCGCCAGCGGCTCGCCGACGAACAAGCCCTGGCCCGGCCATTGCACTGCTTTCCAGTAGGCCTCGATCAGGCTGCCGCCGCGGTAATACTGGTCGATCAGCACCGACGCGCTGGAAAACTTCTGGGTGAAGTTGCAGGGCTCTTCCACCGTGCCGTAGCTGGCGGTGGCACCGCCGTCCAGCCAATCGGTGATCGGCATTTGCGTGTTGGCGTTGGGCAGCAGGCCGCCGTAGGAGGTCAAGGTGTCGGCCGCCGCGCCGGGCCGGAAGCTGTTGCTGGCGATGCCGGGCACCTGGGCCAGGCCGGTGAAATAGAACAGCACGCCAGTCTTGCCGCTGAGGCTGTCGCTGGCCGTGCCGGCCGAGTTGTCGATGTAGTTGAGCTTCAGCCGCCCGGCCCATTGCGCGGGCAGGGCCGTGTAATCGCTGGCGCGCACGCTGCGGGCGCTGTCGCTGGTGCGCAGCAAATAGCCGTCGCCGCTGGGCAAGCTGGCGTCGGCCAGCACACCGCGGTCGATCAAGGCCTTGGCGGCCTCCAGCGTGCGCGCGCCCAACATCATCGACGGGCGGATCTTGTGGTCCGTCCAGGGCTGACTCGATTCGGAGTCGAAATAGGGCGAGGCCGCCGTGACAACGCAACCGCTGCCGCAATATTTGCTGTCGTAGCCCAAAGCCAGCGCGCTGGTGATGCTCATCGCGCAAGCGCCGACCACGCGCGACGGCGCGGTCCAGGTCAGCAGTGTGGCTTGCACGCCGCTGGGCAATTTGGCGTCCACCTCGGTCTTCAGCGCGGCAAAGTCGGTGGCCGACAGCGTGGCGGTGCCGGTCGTCAACTTGACCCGGATGATGTTGGCTGCCGGGACGCCGCGCGCCGTTTGGTAATAAGCCGCAATCGCTTCGGAGAGCGGATCGCCGTCGGCAATGATCACGCCCAATTGCGCCGCCACCAGGCCCTTGGCGGGCAAGCTCAGGCCCAGCGTGGTGGTGGCGCTGCCGACGGGGACGGGCGTGGGGGCTGGCGTTGGCGTCGGTGTCGGGCTTGGCGTTGGCGTGCTGACCACCGCACTACTCCCGCCGCCGCCGCCGCAGCCGTGCAGCAGCAAGGCCGCACACAGCAGTCCGGTCAGGAGGCGGCGCTGCGCGGGGCGCGCGGAGGGCGTTGGGGTGGTGGCGGATCTGGCGCTCGGATTCATGGCATGGATTTTTTCACTTTGCGCGGCGGAGCAAGGCGGGAGATGGCGGGTGTGCGCGCGGTTAATCCGCGCACGCTGTCGAAGCGGTGGTGGCGGATTTGTCGCTGGGGAGGCGAAAGGCTAAGCAGTGGCAGGCGTGACTTGAATTCGATAAATTTGCGCAAATACCACAAATGACGAATTTTCGATGCAAAGACGGGCCCCTGTTGAAAGCGCAATCTTCTAAATCAGTGCACTGATTTTTAGTTGTAATTGTTTGTTATCCGGGCTCATTGATGAAGTGAGTGCAGGCTGACTTCACCACAACGGTGCGGCTAGCCCGTAAAAACCCCAAGTGCGTGCGTGGCTCAAGATCCCTACATTCCATCTCACTCGATGTAACGGCAGCGCAAGCAGCGGTTACGTGGCGGGGCTGAGGAGACAATCTCAAGCAGTGCAGTAACAACAATAAAGTGACACAGTCACAATGCAGGGCACCTGAAGCTGATTCAGGTGCCCTTTTTCTTGGGCCGATGATTGGGCTGATGCTGCGGGCCAACTTTGCTGCCGCTCGCCCGTCTTTCTGTCCGCCAGCCCGTCGGCGGCGCAAACCACTCCCGACTCCGCGCCCATGTTTGAACTGATCACCGTTGCGCTGGCCT
>JBIIVZ010000087.1:0-7991 GCA_044339175.1 Roseateles sp. | reverse complement strand
GAATTCCGTGCGGTGACAGTGGCCGAGCCCACCATCGCTTCGGCTTGGTTTGCCCTGGGCGCACTGGAATTGGACCTGCGCCACGCTGAAGCGGCCGACATCGCGCTGCGCCGTTATCTGACCCTGCAAGAGGCCGCCGACAGAGTCGCAGCGCCAGCCCCCGCTGAGTCCGGCTCGGCCGGTGCGAGCGCCGAAGCTAGCGCGCAGGCCGCCGTGGAAGCCCGCCAGCAAACCTGGTTGATGCTGGCGCAAGCCGCCGAGTTGCGTGGTGACCTGAAAGCGGCCGACACCTGGCTGCAAAAAGTGGACAGCCCGCAGCGCCGGGCCGAAGCGCAGTTCCGCCGCGCCTCGCTGCTGGCCCGCCAAGGCCATTTGCCCGAAGCCCGCAAGATCATCCAGGACTTGCCGGAGACGACGCCGGACCAGGCGCGAGCCAAGTTGCTGGCCGAAGCGCAGTTGCTGCGCGACGCCGGCGATTGGGCCGAGGCCTATGCCGTGCTGACGCGTGCGGCCGAGCGCCAGCCGGACGATGCCGACCTGATTTACGAGCAATCGATGATGGCGGAGAAGCTTGGCAAGGTCGATGAAATGGAGACCTTGCTGAAGCGGGTGATGACGCTCAAGCCCAACCACCATCACGCCTACAACGCGCTGGGCTACTCCTTGGCCGAGCGCAATATCCGGCTCGACGAAGCCCATGCCCTGATCGTCAAAGCGCTCAGCTTTGCCCCGGCCGAGCCCTTCATCATCGACAGCCTCGGTTGGGTCGAGTTCCGGCGCGGCAACAAGGCGGAGGCCGTGAAGCTGCTGCGCCAGTCCTACGCGGCGCAGCCTGATGCAGAGATTGCAGCCCATCTGGGCGAAGTGCTGTGGGCCAGCGATGAGCGCGACGAAGCCCGCCGCATCTGGCGCGAAGGCATCAAACGCGAGCCGAAGAACGAGGCCCTGCGCGACACCTTGAAGCGGCTGAAAGTGAACTTTTGAAGCCAATCGCGACGGGCCTGGCCTTGCTGCTGGCCGCGCTGACCCTGGTTGGCTGCGCCAGCCTTGAACCACAAACGCCTCCGCCGCTTGCGAGCACCGACGACGTGCGCGTGAGCGGCAGGCTGAGCGTGCAAGCCACCGGCAGCAGCGGCCGTGCAGCGGGTGGCAACGCCGGCTTCGAATTGGCCGGCAACCCAAGCGCCGGGCAGTTGGAGCTGAGCACGCCGCTGGGCAGCTTGATGGCCAGGGCACGCTGGCGCGCTGGCTCGGTGACTCTGCAAACCCCGGACAGCGAGCGCAGCTTCGAAACCCTGGATGAGCTGACCCGCGAGCTGCTGGGCGAGTCGATACCGGTGGCTGCGCTGTTTGATTGGCTGCAAGGGCGGCCCTGGCCACAAGCGCCAAGCCGCGCGCTGCCTGGCAGCACCGGCGGTACCGGCAGTTCCGATCAAGCTGGCTTTGAGCAACTGTCCTGGCGGGTTGACCTGACGCAGCGCGAGCAAGGCTTGATCGTCGCCACCCGGCTCACCGATCCGCCGGTGATCTTGCGCGCCCGCTTGAACCGATGAATCCCTGAACTCCCAACCCCGACTCGACAGAACCACCTCCGATGCAAGCGATCTACGACGTACCGGCACCCGCCAAGCTCAACCTGTTCTTGCATGTGGTGGGCAAACGCGCCGACGGCTATCACCTGCTGCAGTCCGTTTTCACCCTGATCGATTGGGCCGACACGCTGCATTTCGAGCGCCGCAGCGACGGGCAGTTGCGCCGCCACGACCAAGGCGATGCACTGCCGGCAGATGACCTGTGCCTGCGCGCGGCACGCTTGTTGCAGACGCACAGCGGCTGCACGTTCGGGGCGGACATCTCGATCGAAAAGCGCCTGCCGGCCGGCGCGGGCATGGGCGGTGGCTCATCCGATGCGGCCTCCACCTTGCTGGCCTTGAACCGGCTTTGGGGCTTGAACTGGCCGCGCGCCCGGCTGCTGGAACTGGGCCTGCGACTGGGTGCCGACGTGCCGTTTTTCATCGGCGGCAGCAACGCGTTGGTCGAAGGCATCGGTGAAATCCTGCACCCGATCAAGCTGCCGCCACAGACCTACGCCGTCCTCAAACCACCCCAAAGCATTGCCACGCAGCAAATATTTTCAAGCCCCCTGTTGGAAAGATCAGATTCCCTGGCTATACTCATAGGCTTTCCTGAAGACATTAATTCAGTTGCTGCAAATTCAGAAGAACTTACTGAACAGCAACAGAGTTCAATAGTTTCAAGAAAATTTTTAGGCAGTTTGGGCAAAACGGACAGCGCAAGATTGACGGGTGGGTTTGGTCGTAACGACCTTCAAAAGCCAGCCGAAGCTTGTTGCCCCGAGGTAGTTCAAGCGCTCGCACTGCTAGAAACACAGTTCGGCAATAGTCGGATGACAGGCTCAGGCAGTGCGGTGTTCGCAAGAGTGCAAGCTCAAGCAAAGCAAGAAGAAAGTGTATCGAATCAAGCAAATAATTTGATTCTGCCTTGCGTTTCGGCAGAATGGCTTGGTAGAATATGCCTCGGTCTCGAAAGCCACCCGCTGCAAAGCTGGGCTGAGGACTGAAAAATAAAGTTATGGGGTGCAGCAGCTCTGCTGTGTCCCGTGTAGGGGAGTCGCCAAGTTGGTTAAGGCAACGGATTTTGATTCCGTCATGCGAAGGTTCGAATCCTTCTTCCCCTGCCAAATTTCAAGGAAATCACCGGTTCGCTCCAGTGTTTCCTAGTCCCTTCGGGGGCGGCACCGCCCGCGGTGTCTCGGGCAATATGAATTCCCGGACACGCTGGCTGGCCACGGGTCCTTGTAAATAAAGGATGGCCTGTGTTACTGAATACCGTCCTCTTCACCGGCAATGCCAATCCGGTGCTCTCCCAAGAAATTGCCACGCACCTAGGTCTCGACCTGGGCAAAGCCGTGGTCGGTCGCTTTTCCGACGGTGAAGTCACCGTCGAGATCCAGCAAAACGTGCGCGCTCGCGATGTCTTCGTGATCCAGCCCACTTGCTCGCCGACCAACGAGAACCTGATGGAACTGCTGATCATGGTCGATGCCCTGAAGCGCGCCAGCGCTCGCCGCATCACCGCTGTGATTCCTTATTACGGCTATGCCCGCCAAGACCGCCGCCCGCGCTCGACGCGCGTGCCGATCAGCGCCAAGGTGGTGGCCGACCTGCTTGAAAAAGTCGGTGTCGAGCGCGTTTTGACGATGGACTTGCACGCCGACCAGATCCAAGGCTTCTTCAACATCCCGGTCGACAATATTTACGCCTCGCCGGTGCTGTTGTCCGACCTGAAGGCCCGGAACTACTCGAACTTGGTGGTGGTCAGTCCTGACGTTGGCGGTGTGGTGCGCGCCCGTGCGCTGGCCAAGCAACTCGGTTGCGACCTGGCCATCATCGACAAGCGCCGCCCGGCAGCCAATGTCTCCGAAGTGATGCATGTGATCGGCGAGATCGACGGCCGCAACTGCGTCATCATGGACGACATGATCGACACCGCTGGCACGCTGGTCAAAGCGGCCGAAGTGTTGAAGGACCGCGGTGCCCGCAGCGTGTTTGCTTATTGCACCCACCCGATCTTGTCCGGCCCCGCGATCGAGCGCATCTCCAATTCGCTGCTCGACGAGGTCGTCATCAGCAACACCATTCCGCTCAACGATGCGGCCAAGAAGTGCGGAAAGATCAGGCAACTGTCGGTCGCCTTCTTGTTTGCCGAAACGATCCGGCGCATCTCGGACGGCGAATCGGTGACCTCGCTGTTCTCGGAGCAGAACAGCAACTTCTAAAGTCAGGCTCCGCATGTGCTTTGCACATGAACGGAGCAGAACAGCAACTTCTAATCACATCGATTGCCTGGGTTCGCTCAGGCAATCGATCAAGCCGCAGCCGCAAGGTTGCACCGTCTGAGCAGCCTGGTCGCGGGTGCTCAATCCAATAAACGGGCTCAATGGATCGAGCACGTTTAGCCTACTGGAGTAGTTATGAAATTCACCGCATTTGAGCGTACGTTGCAGGGGACCGGAGCGAGCCGCCGCCTGCGTATCGCTGGCCGGGTTCCTGGTGTCGTGTTTGGCGCCGGCGAAGCCGCAATGATCGAAATGGATCACAACGCCTTGTTCCACGCCTTGAAGAAGGAAGCCTTCCACAGCACCATTCTCGAAATGGAACTGGCTGGCAAGGTCGAGCAAGTCTTGCTGCGTGACTTCCAGATGCACCCGTACAAGCCGCAAGTGCTGCACACGGACTTCCAGCGCGTTGACGATACGACCAAGATCACCAAGAAAGTGCCCTTGCACTTTGTTGGCGAAGAGACGTCCGAAGCCGTCAAGACCGACTCGTGCACCGTCAATCACGTCATCACCGAGCTGCTGATCACTTGCCTGGCCAAGCAGTTGCCCGAGTTCATCGAAGTGAACTTGAGCGGCCTGACCAAGGGTCACTCGGTTCATATCAATGACCTGAAGATTCCTGCTGGCATCAAGGTCGTGACACACGGCAAGCCCAACCCCGTGGTTGCCACGCCGGTTGAGCCGGCTGCTGAAGAAGTCATCGTTGTCGTGGCCGCTCCGGTCGACGACGGCAAGAAGAAGAAGAAGAAGTAATTCTTTTTCCTCTGCTGCTGCTTCAAGCTGCAAAAAGGCCCTGCGATGCGGGGCCTTTTTTCGTTCTGGGCAGCTCTCACTCAAGCGCCGGCCGGCCTCCGAACCCGCCCGCCCCGCCTAAACTGCCGCCATGATTAAATTGTTTGTTGGCCTGGGCAATCCGGGCGCTGAGTACGAAAACACGCGCCACAACGCCGGCTTTTGGTGGATTGATGCCTTCGCCCGCCAGCTCGGCACGTCGTTGCAAGTGGAGCGCAACTACTACGGCCTGTGTGCTCGCGTCAACAATGCGCCGGGTGCAGCCGGGCCGATCTGGCTGTTGCAACCGATGACGTTCATGAACTTGTCGGGCAAATCGGTCGCTGCCTTGGCGCGCTTCTTCAAGATCGCGCCGGAAGAAATTCTGGCGATTCACGACGAGCTCGATGTCGATGCCGGGCAAATGAAGTTCAAGCAAGGCGGTGGCAACGGCGGCCACAACGGTTTGAAGGACATGCAAGCACAGCTCGGCTCGGCCAATTTCTGGCGCTTGCGGCTGGGCATCGGCCACCCCGGCGTCAAGTCTGAAGTCTCCGATTACGTGCTGCGCAAACCGCCGCTGGCGGAGCGCCAAGCGATCGAGGACTGCATCGCCAAATCGCTGCAAGCAGCACCTCAGCTCTTGGCAGGCGAGATGGATCAGGCGATGATGAAAATCCACGCCAAGCCGCCTCGGCCCAAGCCGCCGAAGCCCCCTCAGCCCGAAGCGCCGCTGGCCCTCACGATTGATTCCAAGACGAGCGAGCCACCATGAAAACCGAGCTGACGCTGCTGTTGACCGCTGCCCTGTGGATGGCTGGAAGCCCGGCGTTGGCGCAGACCCAGACGCGTTCGACCCCCATTTACCGCTGCGGTGCCGATGGCCGCGATCTGCGTGATTCGCCCTGCCCCAGCCAGCCGTTGATTAGCGCCTCACCGCTGCAATTCGATGCTCCAAGCGCGGGTCAAAGCCGCGCCGCTGCCGAGCAAACGGCCGCCGACACACACCGCGCGCAGGCCATGGAGCAAACTCGCTTGCAGCAAGAAGCGCAGGCCAGCCGCCATGCTGCAACCGCCACCGGCATCAATGGTTTGGCGGGCACGCAGCGTGACGTTCAAGCCAAGGCGGGCCAGCAACCGGTGTCCAACAAGCCGCTGAAAGCGCCAAAGTCGCCCAAGCCCCCCAAAGTTGCAGCGGCAGCAGCAACGCCCGAGACGCCGAATCGACCCAAGCCACCGGCATCGCCCAGCGCTCCCAAGCTGAACAAGCCTGCCAAACCCCAGCAGCAGCCAGCCGGTTAAACTCTGCCGCTGTTGGTGCTCGTGCAGACATTGCGTCTGCGCAGTTAAACGGGAATCAGAAAGGTGCGCTCCCACGGAGCAAGCCCAACCTGAGCTGTCCCCGCAACGGTAAGTGGATAGAGCTTTTCAAGTCAAAGCTCCAACTCTTGTACTCGCTCCACTGGCGCTTCAACAGCGCTGGGAAGGACACAAGGGTCACATCCACCAGCCCGGATACCGGCCAACAGCGGGTGCAGACCATGCGGTTTGCACAAACTTTGTCTGTGCTTGCGGGGATGCTCGCGCGGACGCTTTTCCGACGTCCCCCACCCATGTCCTTCTCTCCTTGTTTTGAGCGGTCGCTGCGCGCTGGCCGCAGCTTGCGGTCGCGTCCCCGTGCGATCGCCCTGGCGGCTTTCACCCTGCTCGGCGCGCCCGCATTGCAGGCCCAGGCCCAGGCCCAAACCCAAACCCAAATGGCTCCGGTGATGGTGAACGGCACGCGCTTCAGCCAAGACGCGCTGACCTTGCCCTTTGGCGTCAGCGTGATCAATGCGGACGACATCGCTCGCTCAGGCGTCATCACGATCAACCAGGCCATCAGCAAATTGCTTGGCGTGCAGACCCGGCAGGATCTGTCCGGCGGTGCCGACGACGCGCTGGATTTGCGCGGCTTTGGCGTCACCTCCGGCAGCAACCAGATCGTCATCGTCGATGGCTTGCGCTTGGATGAGGGCGACACCAGTGGCGCACGCTTGGCCGGTATCGCCATCGACACCGTGGCGCGCATCGAAGTGCTGCGCGGCAGCGGCACCGTCTTGTACGGCGAGGGCGGCACGGGCGGCGTGATCATCATCACCACCAAATCCGGCGCTGGCCCAGGCCGCAACGTGCAGGGCCAGGTTTACGGCAGCAGTGGCAGCCTGGGCACGCGAGAACTGCGCGCCAACCTCGCCCTGACCCAAGGCGAGTTCTCGCTCGACGTGGCAGCCAACCAGCGCCAATCGGACAACTACCGCGACAACGCCCGCTCCGACGTGAAGGGCACGTCGATTGCCGGTCAATGGCGGCGCGACGACTTGCGGCTGGTCTTGCGGCACTCCCGCGATGAGCTGGATGCCAGCCTGCCGGGCTCGCTCAGCTCGGCCCAGTACAGCGCCAACCCCAAGCAAGCCAGCACGCCCGACGACCACGGCAATATCCGCAGCAGCCGCAGCAGCGTGTTGGCCGAAGCCCGACTCGGTGATGTGGAGCTGGCCTTCGACGCCGGCTTGCGCGACAAGACACTGCGCAGCATCTACAGCGGCTATGCCTACGACTACGACGTCAACGCCAGCAACCAGGCCTTGCGGGCCCGCTACCAGAGCGTGATCGGCGGCTTGCAGAACAGCCTGATCACCGGCCTGGACGCCAGCAAGTGGAAACGCGCCACGGCGTTTGGCAGCGCCGAGCAGACCAGCCGGGCGCTCTATGCCCGCGACGAATTGACGCTGGCCAGCGGCACACGATTGAGCGCCGGCGTACGCCGCGAATCCATCGACAAAACCAACAGCGACGCGCAGGGCTTGAACGGCCATCAAAACGCCTGGGAGCTGGGGGTGGTGCAACCACTGTCCGCTGCGTTCAGCGCTTTTGCCCGAGTCGGCGACAGCTACCGCCTGGCCAATGCCGATGAATACAACTTCACCTCACCCAACGCGGTGCTGCAGCCACAAATCTCGCGCGATACCGAGCTGGGCCTGCGCTGGCGCGTTGACGCCTCCAAAGTGGAGCTGCGCGTCTACCGCAACCAGTTGAAGAACGAGATCGGTTACGACCCCAATGCCATCGGGCCATTTGGTGCCGGTGCCAACATCAACTTCGAGCCGACCCGTCACCAGGGCGCGGAGCTCGAACTGAGCCACGCGCTCAGCAAGACGTTGCAGCTGCGCGGCAACCTGGCTTGGCGCGATGCCCGTTTCCAGTCGGGTGCCTATGCCGACAAGCAGGTGCCGCTGACCGCCAGACGCACCGCGTCGGTCGGGGCCGACTGGCAGGTCGCTGAGCGCCACCGCCTGGGTGCCAATCTGTTCTACGC
>JBIIVZ010000086.1:0-8098 GCA_044339175.1 Roseateles sp. | reverse complement strand
TCTTGCAGATGGAAGTGAAGTTGCACCAGCGGGTGGTCGGGCAGGACGAGGCCATCACCGCGGTGGCCGACGCGATCCGCCGTTCGCGTGCCGGTTTGTCCGACCCGAACCGGCCGACCGGCAGCTTCTTGTTCCTCGGCCCCACCGGTGTGGGCAAGACCGAGCTGTGCAAGGCGCTGGCCGGCTTCTTGTTCGACAGCGAAGAGCATTTGATTCGCGTGGACATGAGCGAGTACATGGAGAAGCACTCGGTGTCGCGCCTGATCGGTGCGCCGCCCGGCTATGTCGGCTACGAAGAGGGCGGTGCGCTGACCGAAGCGGTGCGTCGCAAGCCTTATGCGGTGCTGCTGCTCGACGAGGTTGAAAAAGCCCATCCCGATGTCTTCAACGTGCTGCTGCAGGTGCTGGACGATGGCCGCTTGACCGATGGCCAGGGCCGCACGGTGGACTTCAAGAACACCGTCATCGTGATGACCAGCAACCTGGGTTCACAGCAAATCATGGCGCTGACCGGGCAGCCGTCCGAGGTGATTCGCGACGCGGTCTGGACGGAAGTGAAAGCGCATTTCCGGCCCGAGTTCCTGAACCGTATCGACGAGACGGTGGTCTTCCATGCGCTGGATACCTCGCACATCGCCGAAATCGCCAAGATCCAATTGGACATCCTGGAAGCTCGGGTCGAGAAGATGGACATGAAGTTGGAGGTCAGCCCGGCCGCCCTGGCCGAGTTGGCCAAGGTCGGCTTCGACCCGGTGTTTGGTGCCCGCCCGCTGAAGCGTGCGATCCAGCAGCGCATCGAAAACCCGCTGTCCAAGCTGATCCTGCAAGGCAAGTTCGGCCCCAAGGACGTGATTCCGGTCGATGTGCAGGACGGCGCGTTTCATTTCGGGCGCGTGGTGCATTGAGCGTGACGAGCGGTTGGGGCAGGCCTGATCTCGCGAGCAGCTGCTTCTTCTTCGCCAATGCTCGGGGCCGCACGGTGCCGCCCCGGGCCTGAATTGCTCTCAGCTCAGCTCACCAGCCCGTCAAAAAAGATCAGCCAGCGCCCGTCTTGCTCGCGCCAGTATTGGCGCTTCAGCTTGGGCTTGGCTTCTGGCGGGCTCAGCTCGCGGTAGGTCACGATGACCACCGGTTGCTGGTCTTGGCCGGGCAAGACGCTCAAGCGCTCCAGGCTTTGCACCGGCAATTCCCGACGGCTCATCAGCAACAGCTTGCGTTCCAGTCGCTCGGTTTCGCTGTCGGAGCCGCGTTGCAGGCCGGGCTCGTAAAAGCCGCGCAGGGCCGCCGCGTCTTGGCCCAGGCGGGCCTGCCGCCACTGCTGGTAGGCGCTGTCAAAGGCCGGCGCAATCGATGGAGCCACTTGCTTGCGTTCGTCACCGCTCTTGCTCGGCAACACCCAATCGACATGATTGACGATCAGCACCGGGGTGTCGCGCGCTTCCACCGTGTCGGCGAGGCGGCTCATGTCGTCGTTGCTCAGCACGATGCAGCCATCGGTGGACAGTGGGCTGCGCGCATAGCTGCCGGCCCGCTCGCCGTGCAGCCAGATGCTGCTGCCGCTGCGGCCGACCAGGCGGTCGTATTCGTTCGGGTAATTCAAGGGCAGGGCGGCGGCCCCGTAACGCTCTACCGCTTCGTCGCGACGCAGGCCTAGGTGATAGGTGCCCAGCGGTGTGCGCAGATCCCCTTCCACCTGCTTGCCAAAACCCTGCTTGCCGATGGCGACGTAATGGTCGCGCAGCAGCGTGAGTCCATTTGGGCCGTTCTCGAACAAATAGAGCCTGGCGCTGGCGGTGTCGACGACGATGGCATGTTGAACCGCCGCTGAGAGCCCGAGCAGTTGCCGGGGCAGTGCCGCTGCGGGGGGGCGCTCCACCAACGCGGCCAGGCGCAGGCGCGATTCCTCGCGCAAGTTGGCACGCCGCTCTTGCGCCGCCGGGCTGCTGCCGCCCGGCTCAGGCCGGACCGCGCCACCGGGCGTGCGCGCCAGCAGCAGGTCGCCGTACAGCAGCTGCGCCAGCGCGAAATCCGGTTGCTGCTTGACCAATTGCTCCACCGTGGCAAGGGCCTTGGACTCCAGACCCAGGGCCAGTTGCTGGTACGCCAAAATCAGCAAGCCTTCGGGAGTTTGCACGTCAAGCCGCACGTTCAGCAGGCTGGGCAGCGGCCCGCCGGACTTGGCGGTCGAGTTTGCAAAGCCGGCCGCCGGGTTCAATTCCACACGGGCCGACACATAGCTGACGGCACCCACCATGCCGGCCGCCGCCGCCAGGCCGCAAGTCAGCAGCAGCAGTTGCTTGGCCCGGCCGCGCTTGGCCAGCGCCGGGCCGGGCGTGGGTGTCAACAGCGGCGTCGGCTGGGCGAGGTGGGCGAGCGGCTCAGACATGGCTGTTGCAGGGCGGGCAGCGCTCAGCTGGCGGTTTCTGCAGTGATTTGCCAGTCACCTTGTTTGCTCTTGACCATTTCGAGGGTCTTGGCGCTCTTCACGCTCAGCGCGTCGGAGTTGTAGTCCTGGCGTATCTGCAGCGTCGCCTTGCCGCCGTTGACCTTGATGCGGATGTCGGACAGCGTGACGACGATCTTCTTCTTGCCCAAGATGCGGACGCGGCGCTCTTCTTCCCACACCTTGCGGGTGGCTGATTTGCCTTTGAATTCCGGCGCGTAAGCGGCGTAGTACGAGAACATATCGCGCTGGCTCCAAGCCTTGGCCCAAGCCTGCAACGCCTTCTCAACCGCTTGCTGATCCAAATTGGCCGCCTCGGCGCGGGCGGTCTCGGGTTTGGCAGCTGCGGCCGTTGGGGCGACGGTAACGGCTGCGGCGGCTGCGACTGTGGCCTTGGCCGCCGGTGCCGGTGCCGGTGCAGCAGCAATCACCGGTGCGGGTGCGGGTGCCGGTGCGGTCGCCAAAGCCTTGGCCGGTGCCGAGGCTTTGGCGGCGGGTGTTGCCGCAGCAGCCGTTGCCGTAGCGCCAGCAGTCGCGGCAGTAATTGAGGCGGGCACTGGTGCCGGTGCGGGTGCCGGCGAAGGCGAAGCTACAGGCAGCGCGACTGCGGTGCCGGTCTTGCCCGTGCGCGGGTCCACGCTGGCCTCGAAAATATTTTGCACCACGGCCAATTTCAGCGGCAGGCTGCCATCGGATTTGTCCAGCGCCAATGCCTTTTTGTAGGCTTGGCCGGCCAGGCGAGCATAGACATCACCCAGATTCTGGAACGCGGTGGCATAGCTCGGATTGGTGCGGATGGCCAGTTCTAGCGCCTGCCTGGCTTTTTCGTAATCGCCCTGGTTGCCATACAGCACAGCCAGGTTGTTGTACGGTCCCGGCAACTCGGGGTGTGACTCGATCAGCTTTTGGAACACGGTGATCGCCTCGGCTGGCCGGTTCAGCAGCGACAGGGCGATGCCGCGCTGCAAACGCAGCCGTGGATCGCTCGGTTTGGCCGTGAGCAATTGGTCGATCTTCTTCAAGCCTTCGGCCGATTTGCCATTGGCCAGCAGGGCCTGGACATCGCTGACTTCATCGGCCACCGCGATGTTCAGGCTTAGCGCCATGAGGACGCCAGCGGAAATTTGGCGTAAGCCGCCAAGTTTGGCAGTTGTTTTGGCGCGCGCAGGTGTGTGTGAGAGCATGTTCGGGGCCGAATTTGAATTGCCGCGATTGTAGTGGGGGCCGAGGCCTCGGGGCAGCTCTCGGCGCTGTGGGTCCGGCAGCGCCGGCGCGCCAAATCGGCATGCTAGAGTGCCCGCCATCTCTTGTATTTGGCCCTGCCAAGCGGCCACGCACCAACTTCCACCGCATGAAAAATCACCCCTCGCTGCCAAGCCCCGCCGCCCCTCTTCGCCAAGTGATTTTGCCCAGCGTGGCCGGCTTCATCCTGGGGCTGACCGGCGCGGGTGTGCAGGCGCTCGAGCTGGGCCGGCCGCAGACGTTGTCGGCCCTGGGCCAACCGCTGCTGTTGAAGATTCCGGTGCAGCTCGACCCCGGCGAAACGCTGCGGCCCGACTGCAGTCAGGTGACCGTGCAGGCGGGCGAGCGCGATGTTGCAGCGTCGCGCGTGGCCAGCACGGTGGAGTGGCAGGCCGATCAAAGTGCCGCCACCATTTGGGTGCGCACTGCAGACTTGATCGATGAGCCGATCGTGAAACTGTCGCTCGGCTGCCCCCGCCAGCAGTTGATCGCCCTGGTCGACCAGGACGCAGCAGTCGGACGGGCTGAAACCAAGCCACTTTCAGCGTTGCCGCAAGCCGCGAGTGCGGCCCGGCCGCCCGCGTGGGTGAAAGCAGCCGCAACGGAGCGGGTTCAGTCGGTGGTAAAGCCTGAAAAACCTGGAGCTGCCGAGAAAACTGCACGCGCCGATCGGGTGCAGATCACGCTGCCCGATGCCGAGTTGGCGGGTTTGCGTTGGCGCTTCGACCTCGAAACCGGGCGCAGCGCTGGCAGCCAGCGCCCAGCGCTGGCAAGCCTCAAAGAGGCGGCCCACAAGCCGCCCAGCGTCAGCTTGCTGATGGCCATCGATGTGAATCAGCCCACCGCCAGCGCTGCGCCGGTCGCGCTCGACATCGAGCGCCTGCAACGAGCGCAGCTGCAGTTCGCCACCTTGCAGCGTCAGCAACAAGCGTTCAGCACTGAAATTGACCAGCTGTTGGCCGATTCGGCTCAGCAGGAGATCGAGCAGTCCACGCTGCGGCGGGGCGCGCTGGGTATTGCCGCGGCGCTCTTGCTGCTGATAGTGGGGTGGCTGCTGCGCGCACGCCTGACCGGGCGTCGAAGCGCCGTGCCGCCCGCCTGAAAGAGATACGCAGGGGCTTTGTGCGGGGCGGGTCAAGCGCGCCGCCCGGCCTTCGTAGAATCCGTGATTGGATTCAGCGCCCGCCCGAGCGGCAGCGGTGCCGGGTCCGGTCAAGACCACGCGAGACCCTCCGCGTCCCCACTACATTGCTGCCTGTCCACCAGGCGCTGAAGGCTTGCCGAATGAGTGCTTTACCGTCCTTCCTTGATTCCGGCCGTGCCGCCGATTTTGTGCCGGGTGCCGGGGCACCGGTCGTGATCGTGGGGGCCGGTTTGGCGGGCTTGACGGTCGCTCTTCATTTGGCGGATCGAGTGCCAGTGGTCGTGCTGGCCAAGCGCGAACTGAACGAGGGTGCCACCGCCTGGGCGCAGGGCGGCATCGTCGGCGTGCTGGGCAGCGACGACAGCATCGAAAGCCATGTGCGCGACACCCAGGACGCCGGTGCCGGCTTGGTCGACGCCGCCACCGCACGCTTCATCGCCGAGCGCAGTGCCGCCGCCGTGCAGTGGCTGGTCAGTCAAGGCGTGCCGTTCACACCGGATGAAGCGGGCCCGCTGGGCTTGCACCTGACCCGCGAAGGCGGCCACGCGGTGCGCCGCATCGCTCACGTGGCCGATGCCACCGGCAAAGCGATCCATGACCGCTTGCTGGCCGCCGCCAAAGCGCACCCCAACATCAGCCTGCGCGAGCGCTCGATGGCGCTGGACCTGATCACCAGTCGCCATGTGCAGCGCGAAGAAGAGCCGCGCTGCTACGGTATTTATGCGCTCGACATCGACACCCAGCATGTCGAGGCGCTGGCCGCGCGCGCGGTGGTGATGGCCACCGGTGGTGCCGGCAAGGTCTACCGCTACACCACCAACCCCGACACCTCCACCGGTGACGGCATTGCGATGGCTTGGCGGGCCGGCTGCCGGGTGGCGAACATGGAGTTCATCCAGTTCCACCCGACCTGCCTCTACCACCCGCAGGAACGCAGCTTTTTGATCACCGAAGCGCTGCGCGGCGAGGGCGGACATTTGAAACTCCCCGATCATGTCGGTGGTGGGCGTTTCATGGCCGCGCACGACGCCCGCATGGAGCTGGCACCGCGCGACATCGTCGCCCGGGCGATCGACTTCGAGATGAAAAAGCATGGCGTCGACCATGTCTGGCTGGACGCCACTCATCTGGGCGAAGCCTTCTTGAAGGAGCATTTCCCGACCGTTCACGCGCGCTGCCTGAGTCTGGGCATCGACATCGCGCGTCAGCCGATTCCGGTCGTGCCTGCGGTGCATTTCACTTGTGGCGGCGTGGTCACCGACTTGAGCGGCTGCTGCGATCTGCCGGGCTTGTATGCGGTGGGCGAGACCAGTTACACCGGCCTGCACGGAGCCAACCGCTTGGCCAGCAATTCCTTGCTCGAATGCGTGGTGATGGGCCAGACCTGTGCCGACCATATCCTGGCCCTGCCGCTGCAAAGCCCGGCACTGCTGCCGGCCTGGGATGAAAGCCAGGTCGAGGATGCCGATGAACAGGTCGTTATTTCCCACAACTGGGATGAGCTGCGCTTGCTGATGTGGAACTACGTCGGCATTGTGCGCACCACCAAACGGCTGGAGCGGGCGCTGCACCGGATCGCGTTGCTGCGCGGCGAAATCGACGATTACTACGCCAACTTTCGTGTCACCCGCGACCTGCTGGAGCTGCGCAATTTGGTCGATTGCGCCGAGCTGATCGTGCGCTCGGCCCTGCTGCGGCACGAAAGTCGCGGCCTGCACTTCAGCCGCGACTATCCGGGCACGCTGCCGGTCAGCTTTCCTACGGTATTGGTGGCGGAGCGCGGTTTGCGCAAGCGTTAAAGGATGAGAGGCATGCAGGCCCCTGGCGGCACCCGGCGTTCGCGGAGAAACGGCTTGCTCGCGGTATCAGCGCGGCGGGACGTTTTGCTCCGTGTCCCCCAGCGCAGCCTAGGGCTGCGGCTTCCTCCTTGACCTCCGCAAAACGCCCCGCCGCGCTGATCCTTCGACTGTGCGTTCACTCATCTAGGCGGGTGCACTTCTGGTAGCTCTTGTCGTGTGGAGTTTTTTGTTTCTCAGCCTCTGGACGGTCTTCAGCCCTTGGCTCGCAAGGCCATGCGGGCCTGCACAAAGTTGAAGGCATAGCTGACCGCTTCTTCGATGGCAGCGTCGATCTCGCGCCGCTCATGCTCGGTCAGGTAGAAGAGGAAATCCACCGCGTGGCGGATGTAGCGCGGCGGCAAGCGGTTCAGCGCCACGCAAGCCACGTCGCAGAGCAGGTCACCATTGGCCTGAATGACGGGGAACTTGGGGGCCAAGCTCATTACAGCGCTCAGCACTTCGCGTTCGTGGTGGTTGTAGATCGAGCTGAAATCGTGGTTCATGGTGCATGGTTCCCGAAGTGATCCGCAGATGGGTAGTCACCATAAACGGTTTTTGAGTTGCCACCTTGCTGAAAAACCTGACTCTGCCGAGCTTGTTCGGTCGATTCAGGCCGCGCCTATCCCAGCAACCAAGCCCGACGAGGGCGTCGTCGGCTTCAGCGCCGCAGTGAAGTCCAGCATGCGGGTGATGCAGGCCAGGGCTTTCACACGGGTCGGCTCGTCCAACAGAATTTCGCCTTGACCCTGCTCCAGGCAATCGACCACGCCTTGCAAGCCGTTCATCGCCATCCAGGGGCAATGCGCGCAGCTTTTGCAGGTGGCGCTTTTGCCCGCTGTCGGTGCTTCGATCAAGGTCTTGCCCGGTGCCAACTGCCGCATGCGGTGCAGGATGCCGTTGTCGGTGGCGACGATGTAAAGAGGTGCGCTGCCCTCGACCACCGCCTTGATCAGCGCCGAGGTCGAGCCGACCACATCGGCCAGCGCCACCACGCTTTGCGGTGATTCCGGGTGCACCAAGACCATCGCCTGCGGATATTGCTCGCGCAGCAGTTGCAACTCCAGGCCCTTGAATTCGTCGTGCACGATGCAGGCACCGTTCCACATCAGCATGTCGGCACCGGTTTGCTCCTGGATGTAGCGGCCCAGGTGGCGGTCCGGTGCCCAGAGGATTTTTTCGCCTTTGGCATGCAGATCAGCGACGATCTCCAGCGCGCAGGAGCTGGTCACCATCCAGTCGGCACGCGCCTTTACCGCCGCGCTGGTGTTGGCGTAGACGACCACTTTGCGGTCCGGATGGGCGTCGCAAAAGGCGGCAAAGTCAAGCGCGGGGCAGCCCAGGTCGAGCGAACAGGTCGCATCCAGATCGGGCATCAGCACACGCTTTTCGGGGCTCAGGATCTTGGCGCTTTCACCCATGAAGCGCACACCG
>JBIIVZ010000085.1:0-8233 GCA_044339175.1 Roseateles sp. | reverse complement strand
TCAGACCTGCTGATCGTGCAGTCCATGCGCAGTCGCAACGTCGCAGGCGCTGCGACCGGGCCGCTGCTCGGCTTGTTGGTCGGGGTGATCGATCTGCAGCATTTTGCGGAGATTGGTTGGCACGACGATAGGCCTGCCGTCGACGCCCGTAGCAGCAGCTTGTTGCTCAACTCCACTGGCCAAGTGCTGGCGCACTTCTCGCTGGGGGCGGGTGCCGAGCTGGACTTCCCACGCAGTCGCCCGGTCGAACCTGGCTTCGATGGCTCGCTGATCCAGACCGATGCCCGCGGCGAAGCGGTCCTGATGGTCTATCGACCATTGCAGTTGAGCAGCTCTCAGGGCTGGATCTTGGTGCACTACGTCGGCGCACAGGACGCACTCGTCGGGCTGCCCGAAAAAGCTCGGCAATTGGGGCTGGCTGCGCTGTTGCTGGTGTTGCCTGGTTTGCTGTTGATCCGGTGGATTGCGCGCGTCCTGACCCGTCCGCTGCTGTCGTTAGAGCAATCGACAGCGCAGTTGGGTGTCGGTGACTTTTCGGCCCGGGCGCTGCTCAAGCCCGGTGTCAGCCGCGAATTTGCTGCCCTGGCCGGTGCTTTCAATCGCATGGCTGATGGCATGCAAATAGCGCAAATGACCCTGGAAGAACAGGTTCGTTTGCGGACCGCCGAGTTGCACCGTTCCGAGGCGCGCTACAGCACCTTGTTTGAAGCGAGCGCCGATGCGGTCATGGTGTTGGACGACCGCCTGGTGATCGACTGCAATCCGGCCGCGTTGCGTATGTTTGGGGTCGCGCAGCGAGAGAGTCTGCTGGGGCGACGGCCGAGTGATCTATCGCCGCCTGTACAGCCGGACGGTGTTGATTTGGACGTGGCTGCGACGCATTGGGCGGAGCAGGCAAGCCTGCAGGCTAGCGTGGCTTTTGAGTGGTTGCATCAGCGCATCGACAACGGCGCGACCTTCATGACCGAGGTCTTGCTGTGTCGAGTCGATGTGGACGGCCAGCCGTTGGTGCAAGCCACGGTCAGGGATATCTCGGCCCGCAAGCTGGCCGAAGAACAGTTGCGCCAAAGCGAGGAGAGCCTGGCCACGACGCTGCAGTCGATCGGCGATGCGGTGATTGCCACCGACGCGCAGGGCCTGATCACCCGCATGAACCCGGCCGCCGAGCGCCTGACCGGCTGGACACTGGCCGAGGCCCACGGCCAGGCACTGCCCGAGGTGTTCAAGATCGTCAATGCCGAGACCCGGCTGCCGTCGATCAACCCGGTGCAGCTGGTGATGGCGCATGGCGAGGTGGTGGGCTTGGCCAACCACACGGCGCTGTTGGCGCGGGACGGGCATGAATATCAGATCGCCGACAGCGCTGCCCCGATTCGCGACCCGGCCGGGCAGATCGTCGGCGTGGTGCTGGTGTTCAGCGACGTCACCGAGGCATACCGCGTGCGCGAGGCGTTGGCCAGTAATGCGCAAATGCTGGAGCGTACCGGCGAGATGGCCAAAGTAGGCGGTTGGGAGCTGGATCTGCGCAGCGGTAAGTTCATTTTTTCCCGCCAGGCCTTGCTCATCGACGACATCGACGACATCGATGTGGACGCTGAACCAGCTCAGGCAGCAGGTCATTTGCCCAAGATTGAAGAAGGTTTTGCTCTCTACGCTCCGAAGGAGCGCCAGTTGATCGAGGCCGCCGTGGCGCTGGCCATGCAGGACGGCACGCCCTGGGATATGGAGTTGGCCAAGCGCACGAGCAAGGGCCGCGCGATCTGGGTGCGCACGCAGGGTTCGGCGGTGATCGGGGCGAATGGTCGGGTGATCAAGCTGTGTGGCGCCTATCGCGACATCACCGAGCGTAAGTTGGCGGAAGCCGAATTGCGCATCGCCGCCACCGCTTTTGAGTCGCAGGAAGCCATTCTGGTGGCCGACGCTGACTGGCGCATCATGCGGGTCAACCAGGCCTTTACCCGCATGACCGGCTACAGCGCGGAGGAGGCGCTGGGGCAGTTGCCGGCCGAATTGATCGGCTCGGGCCGGGAGCAGCCGGGCTTCTACGCCGCGATGGATCAGGCGGTGGCCAAGCACGGCGCGTGGCAGGGCGAGGTGTGGGACCGACGCAAGAACGGCGAGGTGTTCCCGGTCGGGCTCAGCATCAGTGCGGTGAAAGGGCCGGACGGCGAACTGACCCACTTTGTCTCCGGCATGACGGACATCACGCTGCGCAAGGCCAGCGAAGAGCAGATTCAGAGCCTGGCTTATTACGATCCGCTGACGCAGTTGCCGAACCGCCGCTTGCTGCTGAACCGGCTCGAAAAGGCCTTGGCCGCCGCGCTGCGCTACCAGCACAAGGGCGCGCTGTTGTTCGTCGACCTGGACAACTTCAAGACCCTCAACGACACCTTGGGCCATGAGCAGGGCGATCTGCTGCTCAAACAAGTCGCTCAGCGCTTGAGCCACTGCGTCCGCGAAGGCGACACCGTCGCCCGGCTTGGCGGCGACGAGTTCGTGGTGATGCTGGAAAACCTGAGCGAGGACAGCCTGGTGGCCGCCACCCAGGCCGAGGCCGTCGGCGAAAAAGTCCTGGCTGCCTTGAACCAGAGTTACCCGTTGGAAAGCTACGAGCAGCACAGCACGCCCAGCATCGGCATCACCTTGTTCGGCGAGCAGCCCGAGGGCATCGCCGAGCCGTTGAAACGAGCCGACTTGGCCATGTACCAGGCCAAGGCAGCCGGCAAGAACATGCTGCGCTTTTTTGACCCGCAGATGCAGGCGGTGGTGACGGCCCGGGCGGCCTTGGAAGTGGGCCTGCGCGACGGCTTGGCGCGTGGCCAGTTCTTGCTGCACTACCAGGCGCAGGTGTCGGGCCAGGGCTTGATCACCGGGGCCGAGGCCTTGCTGCGCTGGCCGCGGCCGCCGTTCGGCCTGGTGCCTCCGGGTGACTTCATTCCGCTGGCCGAGGACACCGGGCTGATCCTGCCGCTGGGCCTGTGGGTGCTGGAAACCGCCTGCCATCAGCTGGCCGATTGGAGCGGGCGCAGCGAGTTGGCCCATTTGACCTTGGCGGTGAACGTCAGCGCCCGCCAGGTCCATCAGGTCGATTTCGTCAACCAGGTGTTGTCGGTGCTGGCGCGCAGCGGGGCCAACCCGCAGCGGCTCAAGCTGGAGTTGACCGAAGGCGTGCTGGTCGCCAACGTCGAAGAGGTGATCCAGAAAATGACGGCGCTGAAGAGCGCCGGTGTGGGCTTCTCGCTCGATGACTTCGGTACCGGCTATTCGTCGCTGTCCTACCTGAAGCGGCTGCCGCTGGACCAACTCAAGATCGACCAGGGCTTTGTGCGCGACATCCTGCTCGACCCGAACGACGCCGCCATCGCCCGCATGGTCATCGTGCTGGCGGAAAGCCTGGGGCTGGCGGTGATTGCGGAAGGGGTGGAAACCGAGGCGCAGCGCGTCTTCCTCGCCGCCCAAGGCTGCCACGCCTACCAAGGCTATTTGTTCAGCCGGCCGCTGCCGCTGGCCGGCTTCGAGGCCTTGGTCTTGAATTCGTAGGGCGGGTCGCGACCCGCGTCTGGCCGGCGCAGGGCGGTGTCGCCACATTGCCCCATTGCCGTGCCCGTCGCCAAATCCAACGCGGGTCGCGACCCAATACTGTTCGGATAGAGCCCGTTCGCCCTGAGCTTGTCGAAGGGTTGTCGGAAGCGGGGGAGTCCTTCGACAGGCTCAGGACGAACGGTTTTTGGGTAAGTGAACAGTATTGGGTCTCGACCCGCCCTACATGGCTGTCAACTTATTCGACGGGCGCTGCGCTCAAGCGGTGCAGCTCCGGCCCGGCCAGCAAGGGCGTGCTGCGGCCCTGTGCCCAATCGGCATGGCCGGCAGCGTAGAACGGCGACAGCGGATGGCCGCTCTGGCCGCCCGGCATGGACAAGGTGGCAGAGGCTTCGCGGCCCGGCGACACGACCAGCCGCTCCGATTGTCCGAACGCGGCTTGCGCCACATGCGGCAGGTTGGCGTCACCGCCCTGCGGCATAGACGGCATGTCCAGCCACTGCGCCAGCGCCGGAATGGCGCGTGACAGCACATGCTGGATCTGGCTGCGGTTGTGCTGACCCCAAGTGGCTTGAGCCAACGGTTGCTTGCCGTTCATCGTCAAGTCCAGCACCGACGCGTCCACTTGGGCCAGCAGCAGCGCATCCCAGTTGGCAAAGCCCGGCGGCAGCAAATGGGCCGGCTGTTGATCAAGCGCTTGGCTGACGCTGTACTCGAACTGCGCCCGCCATTTCATCCGCTTCTTCTCGTCAGGGAGCTGTCCCGCTGCCGGTGTCGCCAAAAACGGCTGGGTCCAGGTCGCCCAGAGCAGATCCAGCGTCTTCAGCCGTGCGGCGCGGACCAGCCGGTAGCCCACCTGGTCGGCATCGGCGCGGCCATTCCATTGCTGAACGAGCTGGGCCGCTTCGCGGTGCGCCGGGCTGCGCTCCAGCAGGGGCAGCAGGCGCTGGCTCCAGGTGCTGAGAAAGCGTGCCTCGTTGTCGAGGTGGATCGCACCCAGGCTCGCTTCGTCAAAACGGGCGGTCTGGCTGAGTCGGTCGCGGATTTGCTGGGCGCGTGCGCCGAGGTCGAAACCGCCGTCGCCGATCGCCTCGGCCGCCGCGCCGCCCAATTGCCGGTTGTTGGCGGTCCAGAGCTGGCCGTCGCTCGGGTTCTTCAGCAGCGGGTAGTCGGCCGGCGTCAGCCAAGTGTGGGCGGGCAGCGGCTCGGCGACGGCGGACTGGAAGCGAGCATAGCTTTGCGCGATGCCGGGCTGCGACCAGAGCCGGCCGGCCACCGTCCAGACGATGTTGCCCGCGCTGTCGGCGATCAGGATGTTCTGGTGCGGCATGCCGGAGGCCTGAGCAATCAGCGCGGCCGCGTCGGCTGTTTGGGCTTGCAGCATTTGCGCCAGCTTCAGATTGAAGGCCTCGCCCTGGTGAGCGATCCAGCGCAGCGCATAGCGCTCGTTGGGTTGACCGGCTGGGCCCGGCTGTCCCTGTACTTCCCGCACGACGGGCGCGCCGTCAAATTCCAGCACTTCCAGCGGCCGCGCCGCGCCGCCTTTGACGGCGATGTTTTCCTGGAAGCGGCGCAGCCGCTCGGGCGCGATGCTGGCAGGCAGCTTGATCCAGTCAAACCATTGGCCGTAGGCATTGGTGAAGCCCCAGGCGACAGCGCCGTTTGAGCCCACCACCAGCGCCGGCAAGCCGGGCAGGGTCAGGCCGGCGGCGCGCAGCGGCTGGGCGTTGTTGCTTGCACCGGTCAACTCCAACTGCGCGCGGTACCAGATGCTGGGCACGGCCAGGCCCAAATGCATGTCGTTGGCCAGCATCGCGCCGCCGTGTCCGGTGCGGCTGCCGGCCACCGCCCAGTTGTTGCTGCCGATCACCACCTCTTCGGCGCTGGCGCTGCTCAGCGGTGGACTGGATGGTTGGCTGCCGTTGGCTCGGCGCAAGTCGAGTTGTGCGGGTGAGGGCAATTGCAGTGCGGCCATGGTGTTGCCGTCGAGCGCGGCGTCCCAGCGGCCGCCGCGCGGGTTGAGCCAGTCGAACAGGACGTCGCCGGTGCGTTCGCGCAGCTGGCTGCGCTCGAAGCCGGCATCCATGCTGCTGCCCTGCAGCATCCAGAACATTTCACCGATCACCAGCAGCGAATCGACCGGCTGCCAGCCCTGCGGCTCGGCGCGCAGCAGCAGGTATTGCCAGGGCCGCAGGTGCAGCGCTGCCAGCCCGCTGTTGACGCCGCTGCTGTAGGCCTGCAACAGCGCTTGTTCGTCGGCTGGCAGTTGCGCCAGTCGCTCGGTCAGGCGCGCGCGCAGGCGGTGGGTGCGGCGGGTCTGGTCGCGCTCCAGCGCTACTTCACCAAACAGGGCCGACAACTCACCCGCCGCCGAGCGGCGCGTCAGGTCCATCTCGAAAAAGCGTTCCTGCGCGTGGACAAAGCCCAGCCCGCGCGCCAAGTCGAGCGAGTTATTCCCCTGCAACACGGCGCTGCCGAGGGCGTCACGGCTGATGTTCAGCGGCGCTTTGAGGCCAGTGAGGGTGATGGCACCGTCAAGCTGCGGCAAGCTGGCGCGCACCGCCGCCCAGGCCAGCAAGGCCAGCAACAGCAACAGCGCTGCCAAGCCCAATACCAGTCGACCGATCCAACGAGTGGTGAAACGGCGCTTCGGTGGCAGGTTGAGCGGACGGTCCAGTGGCAGGTTCGGCGGTAAGTTCATTGGCAGGCTCCTCAGCTCGCGCATTGTGGACTCCTAAAATGGCAGGCTATGCCCGCTTACTCTGCTTTGCCGCGACCGTGTCGCGCGATTGTTTTCCTTCTCTGTCTGGTGTTGGCCGCTTGTTCCAGCAATCCGCTGCGCCCCAGCGATGAGCCCGCAGCGCCCGTGCTGCCGCTGCCCGTGGTGGTCAAACCTGCGGCCAAGCCGCCGCGCTTGGGGCTGGCGCTGGGCGGCGGCGCGGCGCGTGGCTTTGCCCATATCGGCGTGATTCAGGTGCTGGAAGAGCAGGGCATCAAGGTCGACTTGGTGGCCGGCACCTCCGCCGGCAGCTTGGTGGCTGCGCTTTACGCCGCCGGCAAGAACGGCCGCGAAATGGCGACGCTGGCCGAAGGGATGGACGAGGGGGCCATCACCGATTGGGCCTTCCCGACGCGCGGCTTGATCCGCGGTGAGGCGCTGGCCCGCTACGTGCGCGATAAAACCGGCAACCGGCTGATCGAGCAAATGGCGATGCCGCTGGGCATCGTGGCGACCGATTTGTCCGACGGTTCGGCGATCCTGTTCCGCAGCGGCGACACCGGTGCGGCGGTGCGCGCGTCGAGCTCGGTGCCGGCTGTGTTCCAGCCGGTCAAGATCGGCACGCGCGAGTATGTGGACGGCGGCTTGGTTGCCCCGGTGCCGGTGCGGTTTGCCCGTCAAATGGGGGCGGAGCTGGTGATTGCCGTGGACATCACCTCGCCACCGGAAGAAAAGCCGGGCAGTGACGCCGTCCGCATGCTGCTGCAAACCTTTTCCATCATGGGGCGCAGCATCAACAACTATGAATTGCGCGATGCCGATGTGGTGTTGCGACCCAAACTGGACAATGTCGGCAGTGCCGATTTCAGCGCGCGCCGCCGGGCCATTCAAGCCGGTCGCGAGGCGGCGCTGGCTGCGCTGCCCTTGATCCGCGCCCGCATCAGCGCCAAATCTCACTGACCCGGCCCGAAGGACGAAGCCCGCATGACTCCGCTCGAAATCTCGCTGTTTCCCATGCAAACCGTGCTGTTCCCCGGCGGGTATCTGCCACTGCGCATTTTTGAAGTGCGCTATCTGGACATGATGTCGCGCTGCCAGCAGGCGCAGACGCCGTTCGGCGTGGTCAGCTTGACCGGGGGCGGCCAAGTGCGCGGGCGTCAAGCGGTGCTGCTCGACGGTGCCGGGCTTGCGCCGGAGGCGTTCCAGAGCCTCGGCACGCTGGCCCACATCAACGCGTTCGAGCGGCCGCAGCCCGGCTTGATTCAGGTGCGCTGCAGCGGCGGCCAGCGCTTTCGTGTGCTCAGCAGCGAGCGCTTGCCGCATGGTCTGTGGGTGGCGAAAGTGGCGTTGCTGGCCGACGACCCGGTGGTCACCGTGCCCGCTGATTTGACTCACCTGGCGCGGGCGCTGCAGCTGTTGCTGCACAAGCTCGAACAAGGTGCGGCCGCCGCAGACTTGCCGCTGCAGCCGCCCTACCTGTGGACCGACAGCACTTGGCTGTCGAACCGCTGGAGCGAGCTGCTGCCCTTGGCCCCCGCCGAGCGCCAACGCTTCATGCAGCTCGACAGCCCCTTGCTGCGCCTGGAGCTGGTCGCCGATCAACTGGACCGTTTGGGTCTGAGCGGCAATTGACCGCAATTCAGACCGCTGGCGGTACCCGGCAGCTCGCCGAGAAACGGCGTGTTTGCCGGGGCTGCACTTGTGGGTCCCGCATTTGTAGGGCGGGTCGCGACCCGCGTGTGGCCGACTGTGACACCCGTGTCGCGCCCGGCAGCTCATGTCGGCACTTCGCTGGCTGGCTGTCTGTCTGTGTCGGAATTGGGGTATTGGTGGCCGCCGGAGAAAGCCCGCGGGTCTTGACCCGCCCTACGGGGCTTGTTGATCCGGCATTTGTAGGGCGGGTCGCGACCCGCGTGTGGCCGACTGTGATGCCCGTGTCGCGCCCGGCAGCTCAAGTCGGCACTTCGCTGGCTG
>JBIIVZ010000084.1:0-8242 GCA_044339175.1 Roseateles sp. | reverse complement strand
GATGGGCGACATAGGTCAGTTGATAGCAATGGTAGAAAAAATCCCAGTCGGCTGAACTGATCTGAGCGCCTTCCAGCACCTCGAAGGTGACACCGGCGGCCACCACGCGACGTTGTTCTTGCTGGATCTTCTTGCGCTTGTCGCGCTGCATCGAAGCCAGAAACTCTTCGAAATTCTCGAACGGCAGCGGGTTGCGGTTCTGCCAATGGAATTGCACGCCGGTGCGCAGCAACCAGTCTTGCTCACCGGCCGCCGCACGGTCGTTCTCGTCGCCGAACAGCAGGTGGGCCGAGGACAGTTTTTGTTGCTTGGCCAACGCCCGCAAACCCTGCATCAGCAGATTTCTGGCCGCTTCATCTTTGGCCAACAAGCGACTTCCCGGTACCGGGGTGAAGGGCACGGCAACCAGCAGCTTCGGGTAATAGTCCAAGCCGTGGCGGCGGTAGGCGTCGGCCCAAGCCCAGTCGAAGACATATTCGCCGTAGGAGTGGCTTTTCAGGTAAGCCGGGCAGGCGGCCACCAAGGTGTCGCCGAGCCAAACGCTGACGAACTGTGGCTGCCAACCGGTGGCCTGCACCGCACTGCCGGACCTGTGCAGCGCTTGGAAATACTCGAGCCGCATGAACGGCGTCGGTTGGGCTTGGGCCTGGAGCAGTTCGTTCCAGCCTTGCAAAGGCAGTTCCATCGGGTCGGCATGAACCCGGATGACATAATCGTTCAAGCTATTTTTCATCTGTAAATGCCATGTCTGTGAAAGTCGCGCTCGCGCAAATCAACGTCACCGTCGGTGATCTTGCTGGTAATTCCAAAAAGATTGTCGAGTGGGGTCGGCGTGCCTATGCGGCCGGGGCGAGGCTGTTGTTGACGCCCGAACTGAGCCTGTGCGGTTACCCGCCCGAAGACCTGTTGCTCCGGCCCGCCTTCATGCAGGCTTGTGATGTGGCGCTGCAAAATATTGCATTCGAATTGGCCGCTTGTGAGGGCTTGCATGTGGTGGTGGGTCATCCCTATCAGCGTGCGGGCGACACCGATCTTAGGTCGAAGAGCTGGGCGGTGCCGGCGCGCTTCAATGCCGCCTCGGTGCTGGCAGGGGGGCAAGTTTTGCAGACCTACTGCAAACGCGAGTTGCCCAACTACCAAGTTTTTGATGAGCGCCGCTACTTCGTCTCGGGTCGCGATGCCGGCGAAGCGCCGGTGGTGTTCGAGGTGGAAGGGCTGCGTTTTGGCCTGAACATTTGTGAGGATGCCTGGTTTGACGAACCGGCCCGTGCGGCCAAAGCGGCCGGCGCACAGGTGCTTTGCGTGCTGAACGCCTCGCCGTTCCACCTCGGCAAAGTGGCCGAGCGTGAGCTGCGCATGGCCGAGCGCGTCGCCGACGTGGGCCTGCCGCTGCTTTATGCGCACTTGGTCGGCGGGCAGGATGAGGTCGTGTTTGACGGCGCTTCGTTTGCGCTTGACAGCCAGGGCCGCTTGGCCGCCCGGGCACCGATTTTCGAGGAGGCGTTGACCCTCGTCGATGTCAGCGCCGACGGCAGCGTCAGCGGCGACATCACTGCTTTGCCCGTGCTTGAAGCGCAGGCCTGGGCGGCGCTGGTGACCGGCGTGCGCGACTACATCGGCAAGAACGGCTTCCCCAGCGTTTTGATCGGGCTGTCGGGCGGTATCGATTCGGCGCTGGTGCTGGCGGTGGCTGTGGATGCGTTGGGCGCCGGGCGGGTCCGTACGGTGATGATGCCGTCGCCGTACACCGCCGACATCTCCTGGATCGATGCACGCGACATGGCCGAACGCTTGGGCGTGCGCTACGACGAAAAGTCCATCGTGCCGATGTTCGAGGCCTTCAACGCCAGTTTGGCCGACGAGTTTCATGGCCTGCCGCTGGATGCGACCGAAGAAAACATTCAGGCGCGCATTCGCGGTACGTTGCTGATGGCGTTGTCCAACAAGTTCGGCTCCATTGTCTTGACCACAGGCAACAAGAGCGAGATGGCAACCGGCTATTGCACGCTGTACGGCGACATGGCCGGCGGCTTTGCGGTCATCAAGGATGTCGCCAAGACGCTGGTGTTCCGTTTGGCCCGGTGGCGCAATGAGCAGCCGACCCTGGGCATGGACGGCACGGTGCTGACCGAGGCTGCGGTGATCCCGGAGCGCATCATCACCCGCCCGCCTTCGGCCGAATTGCGGCCCGACCAGCAAGATCAGGACAGCCTGCCGCCGTATGAGGTGCTGGACGCCATCTTGGCGCGCTACATGGAGGACGATGAATCGATCGCCGAGATCGTTGCGGCCGGTTTTGCCGTGGCCGATGTCGAGCGCGTCACCCATCTGATCAAGATCAACGAATACAAGCGGCGGCAAGCACCGGTCGGCATTCGCATCACGCACCGGGCCTTTGGCCGTGATTGGCGCTACCCGATCACTTCAAAGTTCCGTGCTTAAATTGTTGCTTAGTATTTTTCAATGGAGTAATTAGTCATGAAGCAGATCACCGCCATCATCAAACCCTTCAAGCTCGACGAGGTGCGTGAAGCCCTGGCGGAAGTGGGTGCCTCCGGTTTGACCGTGACCGAGGTGAAGGGTTTTGGCCGCCAAAAAGGCCACACCGAGCTCTACCGCGGTGCGGAATATGTGGTGGACTTCTTGCCCAAGGTCAAGGTTGAAGTGGTCGTGAAGGACGGCGATGTCGAGCGCTGCATCGAGGCCATTTTGAACGCAGCCAAGACTGGCAAGATTGGCGACGGCAAGATTTTTGTCACGCCGGTCGAGCAGGTGGTGCGCATACGTACGGGCGAAACCGACGAAGAGGCGGTCTGATTCGGCAGCGGCAGGGGCAGGGGCGAATCTGTGCCGCTGCGCCGCTGCGTCCCGGCTCAGCCGGGTCTCGTTTTTTTGACCGGCTTGAAGGTGATCAACTGTGTGCCGCACAAGACGTCGTGCAGAAACTGCCGGTGCGGGAGTACCCGTGAGAGCAAGGCGTAAACGATCACACCGAACAGCAAGCTGATGAAGATGTGGGCGGTCGAGTCTTGCAGGCCCAATAAATAAACGGCAAAGAGGGCCGGCAAGCACCACAACCAACCGAGCAGGTAACGCAGCAGGGCCAAGCTCGGCGCAGGCGGCATACCGCGCTTGTCCACCAAGCGCAGATGCCAGGTTTTCATCGCCAGTGTTTGCCCGCTTTTGGACCAGAAGTAGACAAAATAAACGGCGAAAGCCAGGCCAACCGCTGCCATCAAACCGTATCGATGGGTCAGCGCATGCTTTTGTCCCACCAGGGGCGAGAACACCAGTGCCACCACCACGGCGAGGGCGAAAAGCAAGACCTGCTCGTACAGCAAACAGGCCAAGCGCCGAACCAAGCCGGGTGCTGCAACTTTCATCGAAGCGTCGTCCATCACGTCAGCGCGAAGCCGCGGCCGGCAAGCTGCGTTTGGGCAGCAACGTCTTGCTGTCCACCAAGTCGGGGTCAGCCAACACCTTGGTCTGGCCGGCCTGCTGGTGCGCCGGCAAGTGACTGATCTGGTTGATAAGGACCGTGCTGGCACCCGGCTTGGCTTGCAGCACAGAGGGTGAGATGGAGTGCACCGCAAAACTGATCGGTACGGCCGGAATCAAATTCGACTTGGCCTGAATCCTGAAATCAGCTTCACCTTTGGCTTTTGGCGGGAGCGATTTGGGAGCTTGCTTGAGCGCTGCTTTGTCGGCCAGCTCTTGCCGCCTCTCCGCGGGCAAGGCTTGGTAGGCTTCCCACTTGGCTTGGCGCGCATCTGTTTTCAGCTGCTGCCCCACTTGATAGGCCGCACGCGCTTGCTGCCGCTCCGGCGGACTCAACCTGGCCCAGTCGCGCATGCGCTCCTGCAAGCGAGTTTGCTCGTCGGCGGGCAGTGCCGGGAAGCGAGCAGCCACTTCAAGCCATTTGCTTTTGCTCGAGGCGGTGAGCTCGTCCCAGTCCCGCTCCAGCGGTGCCAGCGTCTGCTTTTGGGCCTTGTTCATTTCCGACCAAGACGGCACGGGAAGCAGCGCATTGGGAGCCGACAGGCGCACTGTCGAAACCGTGGCTCGGCTCGGCGGCGGAACAGGCGGCACTGCAACCGGCTGGGTCATGCCGACTTCCGCTGCTGCCGAGGCAGAAGCAGAAGCAGAAGCAGCCTCGCTCACTTGGGACCAAGCGGGCGCTGCCGGCACCGCGCCTAGCAAAAAGACTGCAGTCGTCCAGAGATGCGCGGGCAGAGAGGTCATGCGGGGCATCTCACTCTTGGCTGTCACTCAGGTATTCCGTGAACCCCGGGTCGCCGTAAGCGGCCGGTGGCAAGTGGTCGGACAGCAGGGCGGTATCCACATCGGCCGCAGCCAGAATCTGTTCATGCAACTGGCTTTGATGAATCAACAACAAACCGAGCAGCAACATCAGCAAAGGCATGACCGAAGCCAATTTCAACCAACGCGGCAGGCCGGACTGGCCGCCCTGACCGGTCGCACCAAGCGCTGCGGCCGTGCCTGAATGCACCAGCATCGTGCCGGGTGCTGTCGCCGTTTGCGCCAGGCGCAAGCTGCGCGCTTTCAACAAAGCTTGTTCGCGGGCAAAGCGCAAGCGCTCCGACACATCGTGCGGGAGGGTCTGGTTGCTCTCGGTCAGGCTGGCCGCCAAGCGCAAGCCGAAGCGCGTTTCAAGCGTGTCGAGCGCTTGAGCAAAGTGCATTGGGTTTGGCTTGTTCATAGTGTGATTCCCTTGGCTTTCAGCGATTTGGCCAGCGCATGTGTGGCGCGCGAGCAATGTGTTTTCACACTGCCCTCCGAGCAGCCCATGACGGCGGCAGTTTCTGCCACATCCAACTCCTCCCAGTAACGCAGCAGGAATGCTTCCCGTTGACGCGCTGGAAGTTCACCGACTTCGGCGTCGATGGCATGCAAGATTTGTACCCGTGAAACCTCGTCGGCGGCACTCAAAGCACCCAGTGCGCCTTCCTGGGATTCGAGCATTTCGAGCAGATCAAAATCGCCATCAGGATCGGATGAGCCGAAGTCCGACATGTTTTGCATGACGGCATTGCGCACCTTCTTGCGCCGAAAGTAATCCATCGTGGCATTCGACAGAATGCGCTGGAACAGCAGTGGCAATTCGGCGGCAGGGCGGTCGAAGTACTTCTCGGCCAACTTGATCATCGCGTCTTGCACGATGTCCAGCGCAGCGTCATCGTCGCGCACCATGTAGCTGGTTCGCTTGAAGGCTCGCCGGTCGACGTTGCGTAAAAAATCGTTGAGTTCTTTGTCGGTGGCCAAGGAGGAGACGGGGCTGGCCCGGTGCTGGCAAAACAGCGGCGAGTATCGCACTGCAGGCCCGAATCGCTGGCAGGTCGGCGGGGCGGGCCGAGAGTCCGTGCATAATGTTGCCTCGCACAATGAAGTTTTGGTCTCAAACGAGCGGCCCAACCGGGGCGCTGTGTTTTTTGATCGCGCAGGTTCCGAGTCCGCCTCACAAGGGTGCGCGTAGGAGCACCAATGGTTTTTCGTTAGAGAAATTCACAAAGGTTCTAAATGGACATGTCTAGCGCGGAAGTCAAGCGTGCCATTCCGGCATCGCCACATTCCCCAATCAATTCGAATTCATCCCAAGCTGTGGAGCTGAATGGCTCCGAGATCTTGGTCCGCTGCCTGCAGGCCGAAGGTGTTCAATACCTTTGGGGCTATCCAGGTGGGGCTGTGTTGTACATCTACGACGCGCTCTACAAGCAAGACACGATCAAGCACGTCTTGGTACGGCATGAACAAGCTGCTGTACACGCTGCTGACGGCTATGCCCGTGCTACCGGTGATGTCGGCGTAGCGCTGGTCACTTCGGGGCCTGGCGTCACCAATGCGGTGACGGGCATCGCAACTGCTTACATGGATTCGATCCCGATGGTGATCGTGACCGGGCAGGTGCCAACGGCCGCCATCGGCCTCGACGCCTTCCAGGAATGCGACACCGTGGGCATCACCCGCCCAATCGTCAAGCACAACTTCCTGGTCAAGGACGTGCGTGACCTGGCGATGACGATGAAAAAGGCGTTTCATATCGCCCGTACCGGCCGTCCTGGCCCTGTGGTGGTGGACATCCCCAAGGATGTGTCACTGAACAAGACGACTTTCGTCTATCCGCAGCAGGTGCAGATGCGCAGCTACAACCCGGTGCGCAAGGGCCATTCGGGACAGATCCGCAAGGCCGTGCAGTTGCTGTTGCAAGCCAAGCGCCCCTATATCTACACCGGTGGCGGCGTCATCTTGGGCGAGGCTTCGGCCGAATTGCGCGAGTTGGTGAATTTGCTCGGCTATCCGTGCACCAACACGCTGATGGGCTTGGGTGCCATGCCGGCGAGCGATCCGCGCTTCCTGGGCATGTTGGGTATGCACGGTACCTACGAAGCAAACATGTCCATGCAGCATTGCGATGTGCTGCTGGCGGTGGGCGCACGCTTCGATGACCGGGTCATCGGCAATCCGGCCCACTTCGCGCAAGTGGAACGCAAGATCATCCATATCGACATCGACCCATCGTCGATCTCCAAGCGTGTGCGGGTGGACATCCCTATCGTCGGTGACGTGAAAGACGTGCTGCAGGAATTGATCGTCCAGATCAAAGAAGCGCAAGCCCGCCCGGATGCCAGCCAGATCAGCGCTTGGTGGAGTCAGATCAACGAGTGGCGTCGCCGCGATTGCTTGAGCTACGACAAGTCCAGCGATCTGATCAAGCCGCAAATGGTGGTCGAAACCTTGTGGAACCTGACCCGCGACCGGGACACCTACGTCACCTCTGACGTCGGCCAGCACCAAATGTGGGCCGCGCAGTTCTATCGCTTTGAGGAGCCGCGTCGCTGGATCAACTCCGGCGGCCTTGGCACTATGGGCGTGGGCCTGCCTTATGCGATGGGTATCAAACTGGCGCGGCCGCAAGCGGATGTGTTTTGCATCACCGGTGACGGTTCGATTCAGATGAATATCCAGGAGCTGTCCACCTGCCAGCAATACAAGACGCCGGTCAAGATCATTTCCTTGAACAATCGGTATCTGGGCATGGTGCGGCAGTGGCAGGAGTTGGATTACGGCGGCCGTTATTCACACAGCTACATGGAAGCGCTGCCGGACTTTGTCAAGCTGGCCGAGGCCTACGGCCATGTCGGTTTGGTTGTCGACAAGCCGTCGGACGTCGAACCGGCGTTGCGCGAAGCGATTCGCTTGGCGGATCGCACCGTGTTCCTGGACATCCGCACCGACCCGACCGAAAACGTCTGGCCGATGGTGAAGACCGGCAAGGGCATTTCGGAAATGCGCATCGGATCCGAAGACCTTTGAATTCCTGAAGCGAAGTCGGGGCCGTGGCGTTACCGCGCACGGCCTGCGGCTTGGCCGATGAATTCCAAGACCCGGATCATTCCCATTCAATCGAAGAGCGTGGCCAAGTGCCGGCGGTTACCGCTGCCGGTTCGATGAGCGCGCAGGACGACATTCCATGAAACACATCATTGCATTGCTGATCGAAAACGAACCGGGTGCGCTGTCGCGTGTCGTGGCGCTGTTTTCGGCTCGCGGTTACAACATCGAAAGCCTGACGGTGGCACCGACCGAGGATCCCTCGCTGTCGCGCATGACCATCGTGACGCGGGGTTCGGACGAAGTGATCGAGCAGATCACCAAGCACCTGAATCGCTTGATCGAGGTGGTCAAGGTGGTCGATTTGACCGAGGGCAATTACACCGAACGCGAACTGATGCTGATCAAGGTGCGGGCGGTGGGCAAGGAACGCGAAGAGATGAAGCGCACGACGGATATATTCCGTGGCCGCATCATCGACGTGACCGAGAAGACCTACACGATCGAACTGACCGGTGATTCGTCCAAGCTGGATGCCTTCATCGAATCGATCGACCGGGCTTCTATTCTTGAAACGGTGCGCACGGGTACCAGCGGCATTGGCCGCGGCGAGCGCATTCTGCGCGTCTGAACGACGCCCCCGAGGCGCTCGTCTGTTTGACTTTTATTCCCCCATTTTTCTGGAGCACGAAATGAACGTTTATTACGACAAGGACGCGGACCTGAGCCTGATCAAAGGCAAGAATGTCACGATCATCGGCTACGGCTCACAAGGCCATGCGCATGCACAAAACCTGAACGACAGCGGCGTCAATGTGACGGTCGGTCTGCGCCGCAGTGGTGCGTCCTGGGCTAAGGCCGAGAACGCCGGCCTGAAGGTCGCAGAGATTGC
>JBIIVZ010000083.1:0-8331 GCA_044339175.1 Roseateles sp. | reverse complement strand
CAGCAATCCTGATGGCGAATCTGGATGGGCCGGCACTGGCCGAGCCACGTCTGCTCAAGTTCACCACTGGCCGGCGCCGCCAGATGTGGAACAAGAACGTCGTCGCTCTTGGCTTGGCCAGCGGCTTTATGGAACCACTGGAATCGACCAGCATCTACCTGGTGCAGTCTGGCATTGCACGCTTGTTGAACTTCTTCCCCGGTGCCGACTGGAGCGCAGTCGACCGCGATGAGTACAACCGGCAAGCCGAGCTTGAGTTCGCGTTGATCCGCGACTTTCTGATCTTGCACTATCAAGCCACCACGCGCGACGACTCAGCGTTCTGGCGACATTGCCGCGACTTACCCCTGCCCGAGACTTTGCAGGCTCGACTGGCGCTGTACCGCAGCAACGGCCGCCTGCAACGTATCCAGGAGGACTTGTTTGCTGAATCGAGTTGGCTGCAGGTATTGGTAGGACAGGGCCAGATGCCGGGCGGTGAACATGCCCTGACGCAGTTGCTGGACGATGCCGATGCCGAACGTTTCCTGAGCAAGATCAGTGTCGCAATCCGTCAGGCTGTGCAACAGATGCCAAGCCACGCAGCCTATGTGGCGCGCCATTGTGCCGCTCCAATCCGGGCCTGATGGCCGGCAATGCATTCGATTGTAAATTTCACACGTACTCAAGGCAATACAGTAAATTTATTGTTTAAAAATAATCAAATATGCACGTTTACCCTAAATGACAATCGATTGCATAAAATGCAGAATTTGCATGAGCCTCACCCCTTGCCGCGTCGCATGACGGCTGCGGCTTAACCACATCAGATGGAGACAAAATGAAATCAACTAACCGAACAGTCCATGCACGGACTGGCTTGCGCGCTGCCGGGGCGCCTGTGTTTACCCTGAAGCGGTGCGCACTTGCTACTTCGCTAGCGCTGCTGCAGATTGCGGCGGCGCAGGCGCAGACTGCAGCCTTACCGCCAGCAACGAGCTCCGAGGAAAAGGTTGGCGAGTTGCTTGACCGCGTGGTCGTAACCGGCAGTACATCGCTCAAGCGCACCGTGCGCGAAAGCTCAGTAGCAGTGACCGTGATCGACCGAGAGCAACTCGACCGTAAGGCCCCGCGCAGTACGGCCAGCGCGCTGGAAATGGTGCCTGGCATCATGGTGGAGGATTCGGGCGGCGAGTCTTCGAATAACTTCTCGGTGCGCGGTCTGCCAGGCGGTGGCCAACAGTTCATCCAGATTGCCGAGGACGGCCTGCCGGTGTTCTATTTCCCGGCGTTGACGGACACGATCCTCAAGCAGGAACTGATGATCGACAGCATGGAGGCCGTGCGTGGCGGCACCACTGGCATCTTGACCGTCAATGGCGCGGGCGCATTGATCAACTTTCTGACCTTTAAGAACACCGCTGCACCCGAGGGTGCGGTACGCGTGACGATGTCTGATTTCGGCACCAAACGCGTCGATCTACGCTACGGCGGAGACATTGGCAACGGCTGGTTTGCCGGCGTCGGCGGGTTCTTCCGCAACTCCGACTCAGTGCGCGATACCGGCTTCACGGCCGACCATGGTGGCTTGATCCGCGCCTATCTGGGCAAGAAGCTCGAAGGCGGGGGCGAGTTCAGCGTCAATATGAAGCTGGTCGACGACCACAACACGTTCTTGCTGCCAATTCCGCTGCAAAACCTCAAAAGCCCCAGCGGCATTCCCGGCTTCAATGCCAACTTCGGCACCTTGCTGGGGCGTGATAACGGCATCATGACCGTCAAGACTTCGGCCGCCACCGGCGCAACTTCGCAAACGAACGATGCGATCAATGATGGCATTTCGACCAAGTCAGCGTCGCTGGGCTACAACTTTGAGAAGAAGCTCAGCAAGGAGTGGTCGGTCAAGTCCAAAGGCCGCTACACCGACTTCAAGAATGACTTCAACTCGGTCTTCAGCTTTGACAACGGCGGTCTGCTGCCGGCCGTGGAGCGGCTCGACCCGACCAAGAAGTCCGATGTGCAGACCATGCTTAACCGCTTTGCTGCGGCCTGCGGCGGCGTTTGCACGCCCGCCTTGCAGCAGGTAAGCACCGGTCAGGTCTTCTCCGGTGCTGCGGCCCTGAATCAGCTCAACGGCAATGGCATGGTGGCAGAAAGCGTCACTGCCAAGAACAAACGCTATTTGCGCGAGACGGTCAACGATCTTTCCACCAGCTGGACGACAAACAGCAACAGCCTGACTGTTGGCTGGTTGGCATTCGACACGCATCTGGACAAAGACCAGAACGTCGGGGCCACCAGCTTCCTGACCGATGTGAAGGCCAATGCCAACCGCATGGACATCATCGCCTTGGGCCAGGATGGCCAGATCAAGGGCTATCTGACCGACAAAAGCATCCTGACCTATGGTGCGTGGGGTGAAGGTATGAATGATGCGAAGTCGACTTCGCACTCGCTGTACTTGAACGACGAATGGAAGGTGACCGAACGCCTGCGACTCGACGGTGGCCTGCGCTACGAGAAGTACAAGATCACCGCGCGCCATGGCAACGGCGCCGCGTCGACGATCATCCCGGGCTCGCGTGACGCTCAGGGCAATGATATCGACAACATCATGGCCAACAACAACTTCGGCGGCGCCTTCGGCGGTACCTACACGACCGTTAGCAAATCATGGACGGAGCCGAGTTATACCTTTGGCGGCAACTATCTGATTAACGACAACTTCGCCGTCTATGGCCGCTACTCGGACAGCTACCAGGCCAATGGTGAGAATCCAGTCACCAAAATTAACTTCACCGAGGCGGGGCTACGTTACAAGACCAAGGGTTTTGCTGGCACCCTGACCGCCTTCCGCACCGACTATGCCGACTATCGCGGCTTCTCGCGCCGCATCGGCACCGACACGGCAGACACCGTGGCCAGCAGCGATATCCAGGTCAACGGCCTGGAGTTCGAGGCCGAGTACCGACCGGTGAGCTTTGCCGGCCTGCGAGTCAGTGGCGTGTACCAAAAGCACGACCTTAAGATTACCAATGTGACTGGCCCCAGTGCGCCGGCCTATGCGGCGGAGCTGGCTTCATATTCCGGCAATCTGCCCGAGCGAACGCCCGAGCTGAACTTCGCGATCTCGCCGACCTATTTCCTGCCCAACAATGCCGGCGATATCTCGCTGACCTATCACCAGATCAGCAAGCGTTATGCAGATCTGGCCAATAGCGTCGAGTTGCCAGGCTATGCCACGTTCGATTTGTCCTTGCGCTATGAACTGACGCCCAAAATCACCTTGAATGCGAGCGTCCAGAACATTGGCAACAAGGTGGGTCTGACCGAAGGCAATCCGCGCGGCGGCTCATCCGCGTTCAACGAGAACACTGGCAGCAATTACTTTTTTGCCCGCCCCATCCTCGGACGCAACGCGGTGATGAGTCTGACTTTCGAGCTGTAAACCAAAGCCTGCGGGGCGCATGTTGCGCGCCCCGTATTCCCGTATTCTTCAGGGCAGAAGCCTTTCCTCCCAGAAGCGCTACTGCCCTGTCCCTATTCCCCGTGAGCTTCCCATGTTGAGTCCCGCCCTGCGCCATCGCGTCATCGAATCCCCGGCCACCAGTTTGTTCCTGCGCGACGGCATGATGGCCGCGCAACTGCTGCTGACCGACGGTCACGAGGCCCGTTTGTTGGTCGCTTTCGCCGCCGGTAACAGCGGGGTGGCCCTCTGGTTCGAGCCCAGCGCACAAGCCGTCAGCTGGCGGGTACTGGAGGAGCCGGAGTCGATCAGCGAAACCGATACAAAGGGCCGGGTTCGCCATGGTTTGACTGTTCGTTTGGAGGCTCGTGGCGTCAGTGTGCTGCGGATACGCCGTGCGCTGCTGGGCAGTGTGCGGGTGCTACGCGACCACCAGTTTGATGGCCGACTGCCTGCCCTGGGGCTGGTGGCTGCGGAAGTGCGTGATGACAAAGTCATATGGCAGCGCGAGCGACTCGATGGGGCGGCCGGCTATGCACTTGGGCTACAGAGCGAAGGCGGCCGTGTGGAGCTGAGCCTGGACGACTTTGTCGTCCTGAGCGCAGAACCGGGACAAGCACTAAGATTTTCTCTGCGCGCCTTGACCGGCGACGAGCCCTTGAAGCCGCTGCCGGCCAGTGAATTGCTGACCCCAGAGGCCGCCGTTTTGCCGGGCGCACGCGCCAGCTTGGAGTTTTTGGCCTTCGAGGAAAAATGGTTGGCCGGTTCCTGGCGTTTTCACACCTACTTCGGTCGCGACACCTTGATGAGCGTGCGCTTGCTGCTGCCTGTGCTGCAGCCCGCCGCCATCGAAGCTGCATTGGCGTCGGTGTTGACGCGGCTCGGCCCGGCCGGCGAGGTCGCCCATGAGGAAGACATCGGCGAGTTTCCTATCCTGTTGCGGCTGGCGGCCGGCGAGGCGGCCAGTGCCGAGCCCATCTTTGATTACAAGATGGTCGATGACGACTTCATGCTGCTGCCGGTCGTCGCCGCCTATCTACTCGACACGGCAGCAGGCGCGGCGCGAGCACAAGCGTTTATGGCTCGGGCCGATTTCGGCGCGCGTCTGCTTCGCAATATTGGCTTTGTGTTGGCCCAAGCCAAGCCGTTTGGCGCAAATCCGGTGGCGACCAGCCTGATTGCCTTGAAGCCAGGTGAGATTGTCGGCGACTGGCGCGACAGTGGCGACGGTCTCGCCGGCGGTCGTTATGCCTACAGCGTCAACGCGGTGCTGGTTCCGGCTGCATTGCGCGCTGCCGAGCGCTTGCTGGCCAGTGGTTTGCTGGTGTCGCCCACATCGAGCTCAATGGCCGAGTTGCGCGTGCTGGCCGATTGCTGGGAAAGCACAGCACCGGCCTTGTTCGACATGAGCCTGCCCGTCGCCCTGGCGCAAGCGGCGGTGGCGAGCTATGCCAGCGAGCTGGCCGTGCCGAGCGTCGCACTGCCTGCCGAAGGCGTAGAGTTCTCGTCCCTGGCGCTGGACGCAGCAGGCCGCCCCTTGCCAGTGCAGCACTCCGATTTCAGCTTCGCCTTGCTGTTGACCGATCCGCCGGTTGAACGCTTGGCTCGCGAGCTGAAGACTTTGGCGCGGCGCTTTCCAGCTGGGCTGATGACCGACGCGGGCCTCCTTGTAGCCAACGCAGTGTTTGTGGCCGATGAAGAGTTGCGCCAGCGCTTCGGGGCAGACCGGTATCACGGCGCGGTCGTCTGGTCATGGCAACAGGCCATGGTCGCGTCCGGGTTGGCGCGGCAGTTGCAGCGTAATGACCTGCCAATCGCGCTGATGAACGAGTTGAGTGCGACGCAATCGGCGCTGTGGCAAGCCATCCTCGCCACTCGCGCAGTGGCGGACAGCGAGCTGTGGAGTTGGACCTATAGCGTCGATGGTGGCTATCGCGTGCAAAGTTTCGGTCCTTTAAGCGCGACGGCCGACGAGTCAAACGCGGCTCAGTTGTGGAGCACGGTCTACCTTGCGGTCAAACCGCCGCAGGCATGAGAGCAATCGTCGGCCTGGTTCTCCTCTGCGCGCTTGCGCTGACCTTGGCTGCCTGCAATCGCGCTCCAGCCGATGCCAATACCATCACGCTGGCTGCCTGGGCGTCGCCGCCAGCCGAGGCGCTCGCGCTCGATCATTCGATCGCCGCCTTCACGGCAGCCACGGGCATCAAGGTCCGTAAAGAGGTGATCACTGATAAATACATGGACGTGATGCGCTCCCGCTTTGCCTCGCGCAACACGCCCGATGTGTTCTATCTGGACTCGCACGAAGCGCCGTTTCTGATCAAGAGCGGCGTGTTGGCTGCTTTCGAGGGCGAGCACGCGCTCGCCGATGAGGGCGATTTTTACCCCCAGTTCATCGACCCGTTCAGGGGTGAAGATGGGCGCATCTACGGCGCGCCCAAAGATTACTCAAGCCTAGCGCTCTATATCAACACCGGCCTGCTGAAAAAGGCCGGTTTCAATCCGGCCGATGTGCCCTCCGACATGCCCGGGCTGATGGCGTTCAGCCGCCGCCTGCAAGCGCGGCTGAACGCCTTGCCTCTCAAAGGCGTCGGTGCGCTGATCTACGAGAAGGATCTGGCACGTCACCTGAGTGCCATAGAAGCCTATGGCCGCCCGGTCATCAAGCCCGACGGTGATGCCGACCTGGCGAGCAACAGCGGAGCACGCGACTATTTGCAAGCCTTTTTCGAAGGCCGCAAGGCGCAAGCAGTGTTCTCGCCCAAGGATGATCTGGGTGCGGATTCGCCCACGGCTGCGTTTGGCGCGGGCAAGACCGTGCTGGCTTTGGAGGGCAACTGGATTCTCGGCTCCTTGCGCGACGACTACCCCACTTTGCAGTTCATCAGCCGTGAAATGCCAAGCGTCAACGGGCGGCCACATACGATGGCTTTTGTAGTCGGTTGGGCGGTACCTCGCTTTGGCAAGAACCCGAGCGGTGGGTTCAAATTTGCTCAGTACATGTCCTCCACTGGCATGAAAGGCTGGGCGCTGGAATCGGGTACCTTGCCGACGCGTCGCAGCGTACAGGCGCAAATTGACGCTGGCGGGGTAGATCCGCGCCTTGCCGCTCACATCGCGGGCGCGCCCTACGCAACGGTCTGGTCGCGCGGCATCAGCTTGCCGGTACTGAACACAAATTTTGGCAATCAGTTCCTCGCTGCAATGAACGGCAGCATTACGGTCACTGAGGCTTTAACGCGGGCCGAGCGAGCCAGCAATCGTGAAATCGAGCGGCAAAAATGAGGATCAACCGCGATGCCAGTACCGCCTGGATCTTCCTCGCGCCGACTCTGGCCTTTGTCACGCTGTTCACGCTGCTGCCGGCGCTGTTCGCGCTCTACGCCAGCTTCCACAAGATGGATATCGTGTCCGGCCAAGCGAGCTGGGCCGGACTGAGGAATCTGGACTACCTGCTCGACGACGATAAGTTCTGGGCCGCCTGCCGCAATACCCTGCGCTATGTTGTCGTGGTCGTGCCGCTGCAAACGGCTGTCGCCTTGACGCTCGCCTGCATCCTCAACGGCAAGGTCAGGTTCAAGCGCGGCTTTGTCACGCTGCTGTTCTTGCCGACACTGACCTCTTCAGCTGCGATGACGATGATCTTCATGTGGCTATTCAATAACAACGGTTTGGTCACACAGTATTTGCAGGATCACTTCGGCATCACCGTCCGCTTCCTGTCTGACCCGGCATGGGCGCTGCCCATCATCATGCTGATGAATGTGTTCTCGACCGTGCCGCATTTCATGGTGGTCTTCCTGGCTGGACTGCAAGAGGTGCCGCGCAGCTTGTACGAGGCGATGGCGCTGGACGGCGCGGGGCCGGTCGAGCGGCATTGGCATATCAGCGTGCCGCAGTTGATGCCCATCACCTTCTATGTGCTGACGATGGGTCTGATCGGCTGCTTCCAGGTCTTCGACCAAGCCTTCATCATGTCGGGCGGCGACGGTGGCCCGGAGGATTCGACCCTGACCTTCACCCTGTTGATCTATCACTTCGCCTTCAAAACCTACAACACGATGGGGCTCGCCTGTGCTTTGGCCCTCGTCTTGACGCTGATCATCCTGGCGGCCACGACCTTGCTGAATCGATTTGTGAAGTCGGACGGGGTCAATTCATGAATGCGCAACGGCAACGGCGTCTGGGTGGCCAGGTCGCCAGCGCAGGGCTTCATGGCTTCCTGCTCTTTTACGGGGTATTGACGCTGATCCCCTTCGTCTGGGCCATTCTCACCTCGCTCAAGAGCCTCAACGAGATTGCGACCAGCGACAGCATCCTGCCTGTCGCGTTGAACCTCGGGGCCTACAAACAGATCCTGCAAAGCGAGTTCAGCACCTGGTTCTTCAATTCGATGAAGGTGGCGCTGCTGGTCACCGTCACCAGCGTGTTCGCCAACACTTTGGCCGGCTACGCACTGGCGCGATTGCGCTTTGTCGGTAGGCGGGGGGTGTTCCAAGCCTTGCTGCTGATCATCATGGTGCCATCGCAGGTAACGATGATTCCTGCCTATCTGGTCGTTGCTCGAATGGGACTGGCCGACACGCACACCGCGCTGGTGCTCACCTCCATTGTCAGCATCAGCTCGATTTTCATGATGCGGCAATTCTTCATCAATTTCCCGACCGAGGTGGAGGAGGCAGCCAAGCTCGACGGCTGCTCGCCGATCGAGACCTTTGTGCGCATTGTGTTGCCGATGGCGTTGCCGGCGCTGGCCACTCAGGCCATCTTCATTTTCATGGGTGTGTGGAACGAGTTCATGAAGCCGCTGCTCTATATCAGCAGCCTTGACAACTACATGCTCACGCAAGGGCTCAACGCCGCCGCCAAACAGTACGAAAAATCCG
>JBIIVZ010000082.1:0-8355 GCA_044339175.1 Roseateles sp. | reverse complement strand
AGCCGCGTGCAAGACGACAGCACCAGCAACCGCGACAAGTCCTGGAGCCTGAACGGCAAATACTCGCGCCAACTGGCCAATGAGCACAGCTTGGTCGGCGGCCTGGAGGGCGAAGGCACACAGCGCGACCAGAACCGCGTCTGCTTGCAAAACGGCCTGACCTGCCGCGGCCAGCTGGAGTTCGGCGACGAGTTGGCGGCGGCCACTCAGCGTTTGGCCGCTTACGCCCAGGACGAATGGTCGGTCGGCAAGCAATGGTCGTTTTATGCCGGCCTGCGCGGCGAGACGATTGCCACCCGCAGCGCAGCGGCCAATTACTCGGTCAGCAACCGCGCCAGCGTCTGGACGCCGCTGCTGCACGGCGTCTGGAAGTTCGACGAAAAGAGCCGCGACCAGATTCGCGCCAGCCTGACCCGCAGCTACCGCAGCCCGAACCTGCAGGACCTGATCGCCCAGCCGACGATCAACTCGCAATACCCCTGCCCCGACGCCCTGCCCTGCGGCCCCAATCAAGTCAACTACGCCGACCGCAGCGGCAACCCGAACCTGCGGCCCGAGTTGGCCACCGGCATCGACATCGCCTACGAAAACTACCTGAGCAAGGGCGGCATCCTCAGCGCCAACCTGTTCGTGCGCCGCATCAGCGACCTGATGCGCAACATCATCACGCTGGAAAGCGTCGCCTACGCCAGCGTGCCGCGCTGGGTGTCGCGGCCACAGAACATCGGCAACGCCACGACGATGGGCGTGGAACTGGAAGCCAAGTTCCGACTCGATGAGTTCATCGGGGACGCCTGGCCGGTGTCGATGCGCAGCAACCTGAGCTTGTTCAGCTCCAAGGTGGACGGCATTCCCGGGCCCAACAACAAGCTCGACCAGCAGCCCTATGCCACCGCCAACCTCGGGGCCGACTACAAGCTGCGCAGCCTGCCACTGAGCGTGGGTGCCGGCATCAACTGGACACCCGCCAACACCGTGCAGCAAACCCTGCTGACCGAGGCCCACAACAGCCGCAAGCTGGTGAGCGACGCGTTTGCGCTGTGGAGCATCAACCGCGACACACAGTTGCGTGTGTCGGCCAGCAACCTGGTGCCGCTGGACTACAGCAGCGGCAGCGTCATCACGACCACCGAGCAACTGATCACGCAGAACAGCGGCGGGCGCAGCTACACGCAGTGGCAAGTGAGGCTGGAGCTGAAAGTCTGAAGCGCGGCGTTGGCCCGGCACCGCCTGACGTCAGCGGCTGAATGCTTGCCGCTCAGCCGACGATTGCCGGTGCCTGCCGATCGGCCTGCGCCAACGGCGTCGCCACTGGAGCAGGCTCTGGCTGATTCGGCTGCCAATTGAAAAATTTCAACACTTCGGCCTTCTTGGCCCAGGTGTCGGCCTCGCCGAGCGCCAGCAACTCGCGCGTGTACGAGGCTTCAAACAGCAAATAGCTGGCCAAGGCGGCCCCCTGCACCGGGCCCTCGGTGTGGCCGACGCCGGCACCGCGCAGCAACAACCGGATCGAACCGGGCAGGCTGTCCAGATGGCGCGCCGCGATGTCGTCGAGCCGCTGCGAGGGTGCCAGCACCAGGGTCTGAATCGGCCGCAACGTGGTCTGTGCCGCTGCGGGCAGCAGGGCCATCGTGCGATTGATGCGCTCCAGACGCTCGATATCGACCGACAGCGCATCGAGAAAAATGCTCGACATCGCATGGCCGGCCACCTGCGCCAAGGTCGGGTAACTGGCGTCGTTGGGCTTCGCTGTTTTTGGCTCATGCATGCGGCCGGCACCAATGATCAGCAGGCGCTGCGCTCCCAAATGAATCGCCGGCGACAGCGGCGCGGTCTGCCGCATCGAGCCGTCGCCGTACCAGGCTGCGGCACCGTCATGATGCAGCCGGATGGCCGGAAAGATGAAGGGAATGGCGGCCGAGGCCATCAGGTGCTCATGCACCAGCATGGCGGGAACGGCCAAGCGGTTGGAGCGCAACCAGGGCTTGATCGCTTGAGTCGAGTTGTAGAACGTCACATGCTCGCCGCTGTTGTAGTTGGAGGCTGTGACGGCAAAAGCATGCAGATGCTTGCGCGCCAGCATGGACGGCAAGCGCTCCATCGGCACCAGGTGTTGCAGCAACCCGGCCAGCGGTGTGTTGTTCAGCAAAGAGCGCGGCCGCCACTTGCGCCAGCGTGCAATCGCCCAGCCGACCGACATCATCGTCAACCAGCGCGCCCCGTTGTGCAGGACACCGAGCGAATCGGTTCGGTAGACCTGGTCGGCGTGAAAGTTGCGCCAGACCTCGTACAGGCCTTCAATGGCCGCATCAAAGCGGTCCGCCTGGCAAGCCAAGGCCGCGCCATTGATGGCACCCGCCGAGGTGCCGACGATGATGCCGAACGGGTTGCTGGCCGAGGCTTGCTGGCCCTGCGCTTCGCGGCGCATTTGGCACAGCACGCGCAACACGCCGACCTGATAAGCGGCGCGGGCACCGCCGCCGCTGAGCACCAGTCCGGTCAACGGCGTTTCATACATGGGCAGCTCTGTGTTGAGCGACGGCGGGGTTCAAAACAGCTCGACGCGCTGGCAATTGGCGCTGGCCAGTTCGAGCGGCGGATCGGCCTGCGCTTGCACCTCGATAGCAACGCTCGCAAAGTGATCAGCGCTGCCGCCCAGAGCCACCGCATGCGCCACACGCTGCGAATGCATCACGTAATTCTTGGTCCACAACTGCAGCAACTCTTCCAGCAGGATCGGCGGCGGCGGCGCTTGACCGTCGATCAGTTGATAGAGCTGCGAGAAATGCGTGGACAGGCTGCCCAGGGCGCTGTTGATCTGCTCCAGCAGTTGCCGGTTGATGTCCTGAAACTGCATGTCGCCGAGCGTATCGGCGATGTCGATGCTGACCTCCTCCATCCCGACCTCTACAGCCTTCGAATGCTCGCGCAGATAACTGGCGGCATCAAGGAGATTGGCACGCAGCGCCAAGTGCTGCGCGGCCAGTTCTGCCGCAGCGTTGAGGGCATCACCACGCAGGCCGGCCGGCGGCGAATGCGCGGCCAAACGGTCCACTGCAAGCGCGCACCGCTCGGTCAGCAGCAAACTATCGTTCGACAGCATCGCCGAGCGCCCAACCACTTGCTGCAACTGCAGGCGCAACTGCTGGGTCTGCAAATGGACGCGCGTCAGGCGCTCGCCCATCGCCATCACGGCCGTCTCCGATGTCTGTATCGTCGCGCTGACCTGCTGTTTCAACACTGCAAACGCTTGCTGCAGCGTGCTGATGTCTTGCGCCACCACATCGTTGGTAGGTCGGTGACGGCGGCTTTCCGGCAGGTGTCCGCACCACGCCATGCACCCACCCAGGAGCAGACCGGAACTCAACCAGCACGCGCTGTTGATACTGATCAGGTCGGGCAGCAGCAGCGCAGTGACCAGCGGCAACAGCATTACCAACAGGCGACAAGGCTGGCTGGACAAGGTTTTGCCGAGCGGACGACAGCGCTGCAGCAGTTGCGCTGTCACAGATGGCGACTTGAGTTCAGACCTCATGTCTGTGGCCGCAGTCTGGCCGAGCTGAACCGGTGTTGCGGGGTCGATTTCATGACGGTGAACTCCCAAGATGCGATGCAATAAAAGCCGTGCAGGCCGTCAGGTCGAGCAAGTCGCAGGCCGAATCACCGGGGGCGGTGCCGAATGAACAGTTCAGCGCGGGCCAAGTTTCAAGCATCGCCACTCACGCTTGAATTAAATCAATCAATGCCGAAATCGAATCTTTCACAACTCGGCGAAGCGTGCATTTGTGTCGAAAAATTCAAACTTCGATGCTGAGCCGGACTGGCGCTCAGATCGGTCAGGGGCCTGGGCGACAGAAGGCTCGCCGCCCGTCGTCTGGCGACCGCTAATGGGAGCCCATTGAAATAAATGCATAAAAAACTACTTTAGATGTTATGGTCGGTGTTGTGATGATTTCAGATCAAATCAATTTGAAGTCATCCGTTTTTCAATTTGGAACTCAGTGGAAACAGAACTCAACATGTCGCTGGCTGACGGTGAACCGGACAGCGCCGCTGCAAATCGTGCCGCCGTCGGCGAATCGATACGCATCTTGCAAAGCGTGCGCCGCATTGCGCAGTGCGTTGAGCACCATTCGAAGCGACTGAAGACGAGCTACAACATCACCTCGCCGCAATTGGTTGCGTTGATGGCTGTCGCGCGCTTGGGGCCCAGCACCTTGAAGTCGATAGGGCAGGACATTCACCTCAGCTCGAGCACTGTGGTCGGCATCATTGACCGCCTGGAGGAGAAGCAATGGGTGGTCCGCGTTCGCGACACCCGTGACAGGCGCAACGTCTTCGTCAGCGTGACCGAGGCCGGCCAGCGTCTGGTGGCCGCCGCACCGTCCGCCTTGCCGCAAGGCTTTGCCAGCGCGTTGGGTGGCCTGTCAGCTGCAGACCAGCAAACGCTGGTGGTGGTGCTGGAGCAATTTGCCTCGCTGCTGGAAGCCAAGGCACCGGTGGCCACGGTTTGACTGTTACCCACTGAATCTCGATAACCGGTGCGGCCGAAGCATCGACCCGAACACGGTCGATGCCTCTGCCGCCCCACTAAAGGAGACTGAATGCATGGAACACATGGACTGCCCGAGGATCCCATCGCGGATCCACTGAATTTGCGGGAACCGCAACGCCGTGATGGCGCTGCACTGCATCGATTGATAGCCGCCTGCCCGCCGCTGGATTTGAATTCGATCTATGCCTATTTGCTGCTCTGCCTGCATCACTCGCAGACCAGCGTGGTCGCCGAAGTCGACGGCCAGATCGTCGGCACCGTCACCGCCTACATACCGCCGCAACAGCCCGACACGCTGTTCATCTGGCAGGTGGCCGTAGCCCCGCAGCAGCGCGGCAAAAAGATCGGCCAACGCATGCTCCAGCATCTGGTGGAGCACTGCATCAAGACCCGCCACTTGCTCTGGATGGAAACCACCATCAGCCCCAGCAATGGGGCGTCTATCCGGCTATTCAACCAGCTATCTCTGCAGCATGACGCAGGCATTTCAATCACCACTCTGTTTGCCGCCAAGGACTTTGGCGAGAGTGGGCACGAAGAAGAACAACTTTACAAAATCGGCCCTTGGAACCGGCCAACCTGAATCACGCCCCATCTTTCGATCCCCAAAGGAGAAACAAAATGCGCACATTCAATCAACTGGAGTCTGAGGTTCGAGGCTATATCCGGTCCTTCCCGACCATTTTCACCAAGGCCCAGAACGCGGTGCTGACCGATGAAAACGGCCGGGAATACATCGACTTTCTGGCCGGTGCCGGCAGCCTGAACTACGGCCACAACAACCCGGTGATGAAGGCGGCCTTGCTCGACTATCTGGCGGGCGACGGCGTGGTGCAGGGCCTGGACATGGCGACTTCCGCCAAGAAGAACTTTCTGCAGACCTTTGAAGAGCGCATCCTGAAGCCCCGCAAGATGCAGTACAAAGTTCAGTTCACCGGCCCTACCGGCACCAACGCGGTCGAGGCCGCCATCAAGCTGGCCCGCAACGTGACCGGCCGCTCCAACGTCATCTCCTTCACCAATGGTTTCCACGGCGTGTCCCTGGGTTCACTGGCGCTGACCGGCAACCGCAAATTTCGCGACGCCTCAGGCGTGGATTTAGCGGCCGCTCACCATGCCGCCTACGCCGGCTACTTCGGCCCGGACATCGACACCATTGCGATGCTGGACAAGCTGGTGCTTGACCCGAGCAGCGGCGTTGACCTGCCCGCCGCCATCATTGTCGAGACCGTGCAAGGCGAAGGCGGGCTGAACGTGGCCAGCATGAGCTGGCTGAAAAAGCTGGAGCAACTGTGCCGCCGCCACACCATCTTGCTGATCGTGGACGACATCCAGGCGGGCTGCGGGCGCACCGGCACCTTCTTCAGCTTCGAGCCGGCCGGCCTCATGCCCGACATCGTGACGCTGTCCAAGTCACTGTCCGGCTACGGCCTGCCGATGTCGATCGTGCTGATCAAACCTGAACATGATGTGTGGAAGCCCGGCCAGCACAACGGCACCTTCCGCGGCAACAACATGGCCTTCGTGACCGCCACCGTGGCCCTGAACCACTATTGGAGCGACAACAAGTTCCAGGCAGCGATCGAAAAGAAAGCCTCGACCGTCAGGACTTACCTCAACAACCTGGTCACGAACTATCCGGCGGCCCTGATGGAGCGGCGCGGGCGCGGGTTGATGCAGGGTCTGTCCTTCAACGACCCCGATCTGGCCGAACGGGTCAGCCGCTTGGCCTTCCAGAACGGGCTGATCATAGAAACCTCGGGTGGCCATGATGAAGTCATCAAGCTGCTGATACCGCTGACCATCGAGCCCGAAAAGCTGTTGGCCGGGCTGGACATCCTGGAGCAAGCAGTTGCCGACGCGCTCAGTGACGAGCACAGCAACAAAGTGGTGGAAAGCAGCGAGGTGCTCGCATGATCGTGCGCCGCCTGCAAGACATCCTGAACACCGAACGCGACGTCAAGACCGGCACCTGGGCCAGCCGTCGCCTGCTGCTGCGCGATGACCACATGGGGTTCTCGATGCACGAGACCACCATCTACGCCGGCACCCAGACGCACATCTGGTACCAGAACCATCTGGAAGCCGTCTACTGCGTCGAGGGCAGCGGTGAAGTTGAATTGATCCCCTCCGGCGAGATCTTTCGCATCGAGCCGGGCACGATCTACGCGCTCGACAAGCACGACCGCCATTGGCTGCGCGCCGATGCCGGTGGCGACCTGCGGCTGGTCTGCACCTTCAACCCGCCGCTGGTGGGCAACGAGGTACACGACGCCGACGGGGTCTATCCACTCACGCCCAGCGCGCCCATCACGCCCATCACGCACGATAGCAACGCCTAACGGAAGGAGTCCCCTGATGCTCTCCCAAGACTATTACAAAAGCCGGGCCGATATTGCCCCCGCCATCCTGGTTCGCAACGAACCGGTGGTGTACGAGCCGCAGCCCAGCGTGGCCCCGACCTTGCTCGACCCGACCCAAGTGGAAAGCTACAGCAAGAACGGCTATTTGCTGATGCCCAGCTTGTTCTCGCAGGACGAAGTAACCCGCCTGCTTGAAGAAGTGCAGTCGATGCGCGAGGAATACAGCCGCCAAGGCCGCGCCGAAGTGGTGACCGAGCCGGGCAGCGGCGAGGTCCGCTCGATCTTCGATATCCACCATCTGAACGGGCTGTTCGCCCAATTGGTGCGCGACCCGCGCGTGCTGACGGTAGCGCGCGAAATCCTCGGCAGCGAGGTCTACATCCACCAATCGCGCATCAACTACAAGCCCGGCTTGACCGGTAAAGAGTTCTACTGGCACTCTGACTTCGAAACCTGGCACACCGAGGACGGCATGCCGGCCATGCGCGCGCTGAGCTGCTCGATCCTGCTGACCGACAACGATGAGTTCAATGCGCCGCTGATGCTGATTCCGGGTTCGCACCGCCACTTCATTTCCTGCGAAGGAAAAACGCCGGACGAGCATTACAAGCAGTCGCTCAAAAAGCAGGAATACGGCGTGCCGGACCCGCTGTTGCTGCGCTATTTGGCGGACATGGGCGGCATCACTTCCTGCAAAGGACGCGCCGGCTCGGTGGTGTTTTTCGACTGCAACACCATGCACGGGTCGAACAGCAACATCACGCCCTACCCGCGCAGCAATGTATTTTTTGTCTACAACAGCGTGGACAACCGCTTAGAGTCCCCCCAAGACGGTTTGAAGCCCAGGCCTGAGTACATCGCCGCGCGCAAGCAGGCTGAAGTTCTGACGGCAACGCCGATGATGGCTTAACAAGCGTTCTGAACTGCCGGACTGCCGAGCTCTGTGATTTCAAAACTAGAGGCAGGCTCGGCACCTGAAGCGACCCGGATCGCCACTTTTTGAAAGTCCACTTGCCCCTACTACCCCAGATCACCCCGCCTGTTGAGCCCCATGTGCTGGGGCAAGCCGCTCGCGTCTACAACTGCCAATGCGGACAAGCGATCTTCTTCAGCAACAGCACCTGCCTGGCTTGCGGCGTGGCGCTCGGCTATCACCCCGAACAAGCGCGCTTGTTACCGCTGCAAGAGGGTCCCGAGCCGGGTAGCTGGCTGACCGAGCCAGCCAGCGAGGGCTCACTTTATCGCCGCTGCGCCAACCTCCACAGCCCCGCCGCTTGCAACTGGCTGTTGCTGGCGGCCGAGAGCGCAGCACAGGACGATTTGTGCCGCGCCTGCCGGTTGAACCGGATCATCCCCGACCTGAGCGACCCGCTGCAGCCGGAAAACGGTGAGCTGTGGGGCCGCGTCGAGCTGGCCAAGCGCAGGCTGGTGTCGGCC
>JBIIVZ010000081.1:0-8384 GCA_044339175.1 Roseateles sp. | reverse complement strand
GTTTGCGGCTTTTCAAGCGCGCTGGCCTCATAAAACGAGTTGAAATTGGCGTCGTCCCGCACCAGCCCGGGGAAGGCCAGCTCAGCCGTGTCGCGGGTGCGGCACCACTGCGAGGTGAGCACGGCAGCCACATTCACGCCGTGGCGGCGCAACTGCTCACCGATGCGTCGCGCCTGGGCTCGGCCGTTGTCATCCAGATTGCGCTGGCTGGCGCAATCGTTCAATTTGAAACCGTCCGGGTCGCTGATGCCGGGCGCGTTGGCGTGGCGGATCAGCAGGATGCTGCCCGGTTGAAGCTGGTCCCAAGCGGCGGCGTCCAGCGGCGGCGCGGCCATGACCGCGCTGCCGCCGCAAAAAAGCAAACTCAACAACAAGGCCAGTCGCCCGGTGAGTTGCCGCCTAGCCTGGCTCGTCAAAGTGGAATACCGCATGTCCCGTCCCGCTGAAGCACCCGACCGAGGGGACGGATATCGCGCGGGAAAGTCTAGCCCGTGCAAGCGCTCACCCGCTCACGCAGGGCCATGCAGCGCCAGCCATGGCGTCCGCACGTCAGCCCTTGCTGCCCAGCAACAGCGGCTTGAGTGAGCTGTCGACAGGCTTGTCGCCGAGCCAGATCTTCAGCACGGCGTTGTAGAAACCGATGTCGGGCAGCGGATCGCTGACGCTCTTGCCATTCAACGTCATCACCATGCCCGTGCCGGGTACCCAATCGACGTTCAGCAGGTCGCCCTTCTTCATCGACCCGACGTTGACGAAGACATCGCCAAACTGACCAAGCTGGTTGACGAATTTGGAGCGCTCGGCCTTGTCGGTGTTGGCGGTGATGCCGGCCATGAAGGCCTGACCGAAGTCCTCACCGGTCACTTCGCGCAACATGCCGATGGTGAAACGGCGCGGTCCGGCCGCCTCGAACACCGCTGCCGGTGTGTCGTACTTTTCGGGCAGATACAGGGCCAACGCGTAGACCTTCACGACCACGCGCGTGCGCACACCCGCGCCATTCAGCTTGAGGTCTTTGCCAGCCACCTTGGCCGTCGACTCCATGTTGATGCCACCGACGTCCAACGCATGCGCAGGCGACAGTGCAACGACGGCGGCCAGGGCCAACGCAGAAAAAAGACGGTTCGAAAAAGTTCGCTTCATGAGGAATCCTTGGTTGGATGCACGGGCGAAAGGCTACCCGCAAAAGTGGCGCTGGACAAAATCGTTGATCAACCGATGTCGGACTCGAGCTTGAACTGGCTGACCACCTGCTCCAGATTCGCTGCCTGCTTCATCATCGAATCTGCGGCGGCAGCGGCCTGTTCGACCAAAGCCGCATTCTGCTGAGTGCTGCGGTCCATGTCCTTGATGGTGTGGGTGACGCTCTCGATGCCGGAGGTCTGGGCGGCGCTGGCGATGCTGATCTCGCCCATGATGTTGGTCATCCGCTGCACGCTGGCCACGACGTCTTGCATGGTACTTCCGGCCTGCTGCACCAAGCGGTTGCCGAGCGCTACTTTTTCAACCGAATCGCTGATCAACGTCCGGACCTCCTTGGCCGCAGCGGCCGACCGCTGCGCCAAACTGCGCACTTCAGACGCCACCACGGCAAAACCGCGCCCCTGCTCGCCGGCTCGGGCGGCTTCCACCGCCGCGTTCAAGGCCAGGATATTGGTCTGAAATGCAATGCCCTCGATGACGCTGATGATGTCGACAATCTTCTTTGAGGACGCATCGATTGAGCCCATCGTGGTCACCACGCGCGACACCACCGTCCCGCCGTCGTGGGCTACCTTGGACGCATCAAGCGCCAGTTGGTTGGCCTGGTGAGCGTTCTGGGCGTTGTTGCGCACCGTGTCGGTCAACTGGTGCATCGAATTGAGGGTTCGCTCCAGCGCGGCGGCCTGCTCTTCGGTGCGGACCGACAGATCCAGGTTGCCGCTGGCGATCTGGCTCGACGCGGAGGCGATCGACTCGGTGCCGACCCGCACATTGCCGACGATGGCCTTCAGGCTTTCATTCATGTCGGCCAGCGCTTGCAGCAGTTGGCCGGTCTCGTCGGCGGTTCTCACCTCGATCACGCTGGTGAGGTTGCCCGAAGCCACCTTGCGCGCCACGGACACCGCGCCGAGCAACGGGCCGGTGATGCTGCGAGTCACGATCACGCCGATCAAGATGCTGGCCAGGGTGGCAGCCAGGGCCAAGGCAGCCAACCAAAGACTGCTGCGCTTGGCCAGCGCATTCGAACCCTCGCCGGCGGCCGTCATATGCAGGTTCTGCGACTCGACGAATTTGTCCATCGAAGCCAAATACTTGGTCTGCAAGGCACGCACCGAGAACAGATACTTCAGCGTCGCTTGATCCTTGTCGCCCTCAGCAATCAATTTGACGAAGCCGGCCTGCGCCGGCATGAACTTGCCGCGCAGCTCGGCCATGCTCGTCAGCAGCTCCCGGTCAACCTCATCGGTGACGAGAGGGTCCAGGCTGGCCACGGTGAGTTCGTGGGCCTTGAGCAGCGCCTCGACGCTGCTCAGCTCTTTTTTGATCTGCGCTTCGCCGGTCATGATCAGCGTGCTCATCATGCCGCGCGACGCGTCGCCGAGCTCGGCCTTGGCGCGGTTGGCCAGCAGCGTCTTCTGATAATCACGACTCACCAAGGTGCTGATTTCACCGTTCAGCGACTGGATGCCGAAGTAGCCCAGAGCCGCCACCGACAGCAAAAACGCAATCACTACGGCAAACCCGAAACTCAGGCGTTGCCCAATTCGCATAGATTTCAAGATGGTCATGACTAGACTCTATTTATTGAACTTGAACACTCGCTAGGCAGAGGTACCCTTTGCATGTGGATTCTTAATTATGCGGTTCGCTTGCCTCCCGCTGAAGCTTAAATAGCGCCTCATTTCGGTGCTATTCCTCGCCTTTGTCTGCCTTGCGCAGCGCCTGGCATGTGCTCATCAGGCTCCCGGTTGCCGCGCCAGCAGGCGTGCCGGGCCGGGCCGGCAATTAGCCGCAACAAGCCGATAGCAAGCCGTCAGCGCGGCTGTTTTGCCTTGAAATTTTCGTCCACCAGCACATGTGCCGTGCCGGCCGGCAGCACTTGCAAGGACTTCAAGAACTCGATCATCGCGTCTTGGTCATAGACTGCCGCCGCCTGAAAGGCCTTGCGTGCCGCCAAGGCTTCGCCCGCGTGGCCCAGCACGGCTTGACGCATCGTCGTGTACAGGCCGTGGTGGAAATAGGGCCCCGAATTGCCCACCCCCCAGAGCCTGCGGGTCAGGAAGCGCCGATTGCCAGCGCTGAACTTGGGCGCCCAGACCGGCCAGTTCATGTCGAGCGACTCCACCGCCATCGCGTCGGCCGGGTCGGACACATCGTGCAGCTTCAGGTCGGTGTAGGCCGGCACCCACAGCAACTCTGCAGCGGGGTCTGCGGGAGCCAGCCTCGGCTGAGGCAGCGCGGGGTCGTTCAGATTGACCCGCAGCGCGCGCGCATCGCCGCTGCGCATATTGCCGGCGGGGTTGAAAGGACCGGGCTCGGTAAAGGTCCAGCCCTGGCGCGACAGTGGCAGGGCCGGCACGTGGCAGGCCGCGCACCCGAACGCGCCAAACATCTGCTGCCCATGCTTGACGGCACGTTCGATCTCGGCGTCGTTCGCGATCACCTGCCCGGGCACGGCCATCACCGCCTGGTAAACGGTGGCGGCGCTGACATCCGCGCGGGTCAACTCGTTGCTGAAGCCATCGCCGTCCGCATCGGTGTTGGCACCGAAACGCTCGGTTGACTGGATGCCGTGATGGTGGTTGAACGAGGTGTTGGTGAAATCGCGCAGCGACACCGAATGGCCGGCCTGGTGCCAGGGCCGCAGCAGCAAGCTGGGTGGATCGATCGGCGTAGCGGTGATCAAGCTGTTGCGCGGCAGGCCCTGCACTTCGCTGACGTCCCACAGCCCATCTTCCTTGCGGCTGAGGCGGCCGAAGCTGACGCCCTTGGACATCAGCATGCGCGTTTCGCCGCGCCGCATGCCGTCACGCGTGCGCTGCAGTTCGACGGTCATTTCGCGCGCCAGCATTTCGATGTAGCCGGCACCGAACATGCCCGGTGTATGGCGCGAATTGCCGACGCTGGCCAGGGTGACGGGCTGGCCGCGTTCGTCCACCGCACCGCGCGTCGGCGTCAGATCGGCCCGGTCGAAGGTGGCAAAGTCGAAACGCTGGCCCTGCACGAAGACATTGGCCGCAAAGTCGCCGCTGCCGCCGGCGATGCCGAACGGTTGGTTGTGGCAACCGACGCAGGAGTTGGCGTCGGGGCCTGAGATGCGGTTGAAGCCGCGCGCGCCGGCCAGCGGTGCCGTGGCGTCGGACAGGCCGCGCCCGTTGCCCTTGGTCAGCGGGCGGCCGCCGCCCTCGTCGACGGTCCAGTTGGCGGCAAAGACCCGCCGCCCATGTTCGAGCAATTGCGCCAGACTGAGGTTGAACTCCTGATCATCCGGCAGGTGCGCGCTCAGGCCCAGTTCCTTGCCGATGCCGGTCTTGCGCAGCGAGGCATCCACTTGCGCCCAGGCCCAGCCGGCCGAGGCCGTCAGGCCGACCAGCAGCAACGCCCAAATCAGCAGGCGCCGACCACTTCGGTGCTCAAGTTGCATCACGGTTTCCTCGCCTGACGACGGTCTACTTCAGCTTCGGTTGCACTTCGGCTGTGCCGAGCTCGACATGCAGCAATTGCGCCTGATTCAGCGGCCCGCCTTCAAAGCGTGCGGCACCGCGCGCAATCAGCTGGCCGTTGCGCCGCACCTGGATGTTGATGCCGCCGGCCGGCACACCGGCGAGCGTGAATTGCCCCAGCGCGTCGGTGTTGGTCATGCCCAGATAGTTGGCATTGCCCGAGGAGGTGATGTAGACCTCGGCGTTGGCGATGTCGGCGGCCGAGAACTTGGCTCGCAAGGCCGCCACCGAAGGCACGCCCGGCCGACTCTTGGCACCGGCAACTGTCGCTGCTTGCGGCTGCGCTGCGGCGCGCAACTGCGCTGGCGCGCTGAGTGCTGTTTGAGCGGCTGCGGCGGCGGCGGCCACCACCGGCGCGGCCCCGGTCAAGGTGGACAGTGGCGCGGCCGGTGCCGGCAAGATGGTGCGGACGACGTAGCCGCCGCCGGCGCTGGGCGTGAACACCACAAAGGCTTGGTCCAGATCGAAGGGACTGCTGGCGGTGAAGTATTCATAAACGGCGGTGCCGGCCGGAATCTCCAGGCTGGGGGTCTCGCTGAAATTCACCTGCTGGAACGGTGAGTTCGGCCCCGGCGTCAGCCCGGTGATCGAGCCCGAGGCCAGCGCGGTGATGCCTTTGTAGGCGAACACGATACGGCCGTCCCGGAATAGCTGGATCTGCAGCGTGTTGCTGCCGCCAAAGCTGTAATGGCGCGTGCGGTCGTAGGTGACGATGAAGCGGTCCGGCAACTGGTCGTTGATGAACACGCCGCCGCCGCCGATCAGGTCGTCAAAGAAGGCCGAGATCCGCTTCAGACTGTTGAATGCGGCCACGTTCTCGGTGTAGGTGCTGTCCCCCGAACCGAAGGTGATGTAGCCGTTGCTGCCGACGAAAGCGCTGCTCTGCTGCTGGCCGTAGAAGGGGAAGCTGAAGGGCAGCATGCGCTGCACCGCACAGTCGTCGCAGGTGGTCCAGAAGGTTCCGAAATTGCTTTCGAATTGCGCGTCGATCACCGTGATGACGCCGACATCGGTCACCCCGGCCAACACCGGCGCGGTGGCAGCGGAGGCACCATGGCGAATATTGCCACCACCGGCCACCGCGTAGTCCGCCTGGACGATCAACTGGCCCAGCACCGTCGGCACGCCGATGATCTGGAAGCGCCCATCGGCATCGGTGCTGGCCGTGCGGCCGCCGGGCGCCGTGGCCACGGCACCTTGCACCGGCTGGCCCTGGGTGTCGACCACCTGACCGATCACACGGGTCAACGGGTCCGGTGCCACCATCACGCTGACCGGCGCGGCCATGCCCTCGTTGCCGCCCAGATCGCGGGCCACGGCACCCAGGCTGAGAGCGCTGACGCCGGTCGGCACGGTGAAGGTGTATTGGTAGGGTGCACTGGTGCTGGTGAACACCGTCTGATCGTCGACGCTGAAGCGCACCGAGGCGACCGTGATGTCATCGACCGCATCGACCGCGATGGTCAACGGCGCGCCCTCGTAGACCAGGTTGCCGTTGCTCGGCAAGGTGATCTGCACCGTTGGCGGCACACCGGCCAGATCGATGCGCGGCTGATATTGGCCGATGTAGAGGCGGCTGTCACCGCTGCTGCCGCCCCGGCTCAAGCCCGAGCGGTCGGCCACCAAGTAGATGAAGCTGTCGTCCACGGCGATGCCCATGCCGTTGTCATCGCGCGCCGTGAAATTCAGGATCGCACGCGGCTGCAGCGTTTGCGGGTTGGTGATGTCCACGATGGGCACGCCGTTGACGAACACCACGTCCGCGCCCAGGGCAAAGTTGCCCGACAAGACGACATTGGTCAGCAAGCCGCCAAGCGACTGCTGGGTGCGCGACAGCAGGCTGGGTGCCGCCAGATTGGCGATATCGACCGACGTCATGCTGTTGGCATAGTCGGCGACGATGGCGGCATTGCCGCGCAAGGCGACGCCGCGCGCATCGCCGGTGAGCACCGTACCGCGCAGCAGCGGTGCCGACAAGTTGCTGACGTCGACCAACTTGAGGCCGGCACCGCCAGCGGCCACCGCCGCCAGATTGCGGGTCGGGTCCAGATCCAGGTTCCAGGCGGTAGCACCCAGATTGAGGGAGCCCGCTTGAATCATCGCCCCGGGGTTGGCCACGCTGATGATGAAGAGACTGCTGCCCGCTGTCACATAGGCCGTGGTGCCGCGCACTTTGACCCCCAGCGCATTGCCGACGCCAGCAAAGGTGCCCAGCAAGCGTGGCTGCAGCGGGTTGGAGATATCCACCACCTTGAGCCCGCCGCTGGTGGCCAAATAGGCGATATTGCCGGCCAGCGCCACATCGTTGACGTTGGCACCCAGCCCTAGCGTGGCCACCACGGTCGGGCTGCGCCGGTCGGCGCTGAGGTTGACGACATGCAAGCCTGCCGTGCCGGCCGCGACGAAGGCAAAGTCGGCGTTGACGGCCACGCCATTGGCATAGCCCGGCAGCGCCACAAACGAGAGTTGCGTGGGTGCGAAGTCCTGCACCGTGCCGCTGACCACGGCCGAACGGCCGTTGTTGCTGACCGTGATCGTGCACAGGCCGGCAGCGCTGGCAAACACGCGGCCATCGGGCGCGCCGAAATTGCAGGACGCCAGATTGCTGCTGGTGTAGGTGGTCTGACGCTGGGCGCTGGTCAGATTGATGTCAAAGCCGTCGATCATCGTGCCGGTCACCGTCAGCTGCACGCTGGCGCTGCCGGTCAAGGAGTTGACGATCAGGGTGAAGTTGGCCGGCGTCACACGCAGGCTGCGCAGCGCTGCCGCGAGGTTAGTGCTGGCGGCATTGGTGGGGTCGCTGCCGGTGGCCAACTCGGTGCCGTCGCGCACGCCGTCGCCGTCGCTGTCCGCCAGCAGCGGGTTGGTGCAAAAGCCCCGTGTGCACTTGACTTCGTCGCCGTCGCTGATGCCGTCACCGTCGGTATCCGGGTTGCGCGGATCGGTGCCGGCGCGGTATTCCTCCAGCGCGTTCAGGCCGTCGTGATCGAGGTCGAGCAGCGCATCGGCCGCATTGTTGGGGTTCATGCCGAGGCGAATTTCTTCGTCATCGGAAATGCCGTCGCCATCGCTGTCGGCACCGGCCAGCAGCACGCGCAATTGCACGATGCCCTGGGTGCCCTCATTAGTCGCTTGCACCACCACCGTGCCGCTGCGCACCGCCGTGATCAGGCCTGCCGGCGTGATGGTCGCGATGGCCGGATTGCTGATGCCATAACGGGTACCGCCGGTGGTGACATCGACCAGGGCACCGCCATGTGGATAGGTGGCGAACGCCTGCAACTGGGTGCTGGCCCCCACGGCCGTCAAGGTCGCCGTGGGCAGCATCAATTGGAGGGTGGTGGGGATGGGCGTGGTCGGCCCCAGCACGATCGGGGGCAGAGTGACCGAGCCATTGGCGGGAATCGTGAACGCGGCCGATTCGCCGTAAGTCGTCAGCCCGGTCTGCACGCAAGTGGCGCGCGCGCGCACCTCGCCGAAGTTGGCGGGAATATTGGGCAACACCCAAGTGCCATCCACCTTGGCCTGGACATTGCGGTTGAGCACGCTGACGACGCAGTTCTCGTTCAGCTGGGCCTGACTGGTCTGTGCAAAAAGGCAGAGCAGCGCAACCACCCAGCGACCGGCCAACGACCCCGAAGGCAAGCATCGGTTGCGCAACTGAATGCGGAAGGTATT
>JBIIVZ010000080.1:0-8404 GCA_044339175.1 Roseateles sp. | reverse complement strand
GCCGCGCCGGTACACACCGTCCAGCACCAGGCAGTGCAGGTGGGTGTTGAGATTGGCGGCTGAGCCAAAGCGTTGTGTCAGCGTGACGACGCCGCTGCCGGCCTCGGCCGCATTCCTGCGCGGGTTCTTCGATTGACGTCGGACCCGCTTATCCTATCGCCGCGTGGTATGTTCCTCGCGCGCCGTCATCCCCATTCCACGATAGCGCGCCCGCGAAGGAATTGCCATGCTGACCAAGCCCATCACCTATGCGTCGTGGATCACAGAAACCACCGTCGGCGGCTCCTTCTCGGGCAACAAGACGCGCTCGACGTTGCTGGTCGCCATCGACACGGCCCTCGACGCCTACGAAAAGGCCGGCGCTGCCGCCAAGGTGGCGCGGCTGCAAGTGCTGTTCGATGCCTACGAGACCTGGTTTGCCGATAAGAAGAAGAAGACCGATGGCAGCGTCAAGTCGATCCGCGACAGCGGCGACCAGATGGCCGTCTTCGAGGGCTGGCTGCAAGACGAGCAGGCGCGCTGGCTGCTCCCGACCGAGGACGGCTGGGGCAACGGCCCTAACTGCTATGCCTTCGCCATGAAGTGCAAGAGGCCCGCTGGCAACGGCATGACACCGGGCTCGGCGGCCGGTGCCGCGGCCTCCATGCGCGGCATCGAGCGCAACCTGTTGACTTACAGCCAGCGCCTTCTCGACGGCATTGGGCGCGACGGCATGGCCGACGGCGCCAAGGCGGTCACCATCCTGCCGGCTGACCTTCTTGAAGCTCCCAGGCTGCCCCGCCCCGCCCCGATGCCGACCGTGATACCGCAGGACCACTACCTGACCGCGCTGCTGGTCACCGCCGGCGGCTTCCACTTCATGCGACGCGACACGGCAAGCGGCCTGTGGTGCCACAAGAACGGCTCCTACGGCACGCCCGAGTACGGCGCGGAGCTGAGCGGCACGGTGGGCCGGCTCGGTCGCCGCAAGGTGCCGATCACCGACGCGGTCGCGCTCGACCTGTTGGCCAACCAGGCTGGTGGGCGATACGCATCCTTTGGCGGCGGCTTCATCTTCGCGGGCTACGTCATGGTTCCCGACGCCGGCATCACGGTGAGCGGCTCCGTCGGGAAGTTCAACGCCTGAGGCCCTTCAGCGTCGGGCCTACAGCTTGCGCAGGCGCTGGTGTGCTTCGGTCATGGCCAGAAAATTGAAAGCCGCATGACTGCTGCCCACCCAGGTCAGTTGCAGGCGCTAATGTTGCTTTCGTAGATAGCACACCGGGCGCGATCCTGACCTTGGTTTTCGGCTGTAATGGCCGCGAGGGTTAGACGTTGCTCGCTTTCAGCTTTCAACTGACTAATCCTGAACGAGAGCTCCGGGCACGGAGCCGACTCACCCTATATTCGCCTGCACAGGTAGAAAACGGCGTCGACTGTGAGTCACGCCTCTGCCATAAAGCTGCCGCTCGGTCGATCTCAGCATCGAATCGGCATGACGACGTTCGCAGTTGTATTGCCGGGAATGTTGCCCGATAAGTCCTTTTCTTGGAAAGGCACCGAGCGGCATTCACAACGATCAGACTTCCGTTTGCTCCGCGATTTCTAACGCGTCATCCATCTCGATGCCCAGGTAGCGCACGGTCGACTCCAACTTGGCGTGACCAAGCAAAAGCTGTACTGCACGCAAGTTCTTGATTCGCCTGTAGATCAGCGTTACCTTGGTTCGGCGCATTGAGTGCGTCCCGTAATCGGCAGGATCGAGCCCAAGCTCTTCAACCCAACCCTCAGGGATCCGGGCGTACTGGCGTGTCCCAAGATGCGGCCAGTCACGCATGCGACTGGGGAAGAGGAAGTTCTCGGACTTCAGCCCCGATTGTTTGATTCATTTCTGAACCGCATCGCGGGTCAACGGCGTGATCTCGAACTGAACGGGGCGTTGAGTTTTATGGTGCATCACCACCGCACGGGAGGCCACCAGGTCGCCGTGGCAGACATCCCGAACCTTGAGCGAAACAAGGTCGCAGCCACGTAGCTTGCTGTCGATTGCGTATTCCGGACCAAATAAGCCACCCATTCCGATTGAATGTGACCTCCCGTTCCGACATTTATTGGCCCCATGATTCTATTCGGGCTGGCCAGCAGAGCGGGTTCAGTCAGCATAAGTTGGGTCGATTCCCAGCGGCTGCAATGTGCCCAATGCGGACATTCACCCAACTTGTTTCGCTGCAGCACTGCGGTGGTTCCGAGAGTACCCCCCCAGAACCAAGCGAGCCTAAAAGAACGATTGCGCCTATGCTCCGGCCACTCTTGAGCCCACTCCATTTAATTTGCATCAATTGATCAGCGGGTGATTTTTTGTTTGGTTTCATTGAACGAGTGAAGCCGATCATGGTCCACCCGCATCAAGACTGCCTAAGCTCGAGCTACACCCACTGAAAGAACCATATGCGCTCAGATCACAAGAAGCTGCTGGCTGTTTTGGCCGGCTTGGCATTTAACATCGGTTTTTCGGGCGCAGCCCAGGCCACCCTGCAAGGCCGCGATCTGAACGGTAGCGCAGGAAGCTTCGAAGCGTATTACGACACCGAGCTCGGCATCACCTGGTTGGCCGATGCCAACTACGCCAAGACCAGCGGCCACGACGCCACCGGCGAGATGAACTGGGTCGACGCCAACGCCTGGGCCGCCAGTCTGAGCTTCACCAACGGTACGCAGGTCTTTGATAACTGGCGCTTGCCCACGCTGACCCCGATCAATGGCGTCAGCTTTCAGTACTTACTCAGCAGCAACGGCAGCACCGACGAGGGCTACAACGTCAGCGCGCCGGGCAGCGTTTTTGCGGGCAGCAAGGCCAGCGAAATGGCGCACCTGTTCTACAACACGCTCGGCAACCCCAGTTACGAGACGCTCTCCGGCGCAAACAGCGGCCTCTGTGCAGGACCGAATTACTGCCTGAAGAACGTGGGGCCCTTCAGCAACATGAAGTCGTGGATCTACTGGACCGGCCTGGAGTATGGAAAAAATACTTCCCGTGCATGGGACTTCATTCCGCTTGACGGCTCCCAGGACAGAGATCCCAAGACCGAAACCTATTACGCATGGGCCGTGAGCGACGGCGACATCGCCGCCGTTCCGGAAGCGCAGACCTACGCCATGTTGCTGGCCGGGTTGGCGCTGCTGGGCTTCGTGTCGCGGCGCAGGCAGCAGACCGAAGCCTGAATGGTCAGCGTCGCGGCCATGGTCGCAATGCAGGCGGTTCTGTCGCAATAACAGCCAACCGATGTGGCAAAGCGGCGTGGCCGGTTGATCTCAAAATGCCAAGCTGTAGAACATGGACGCCCCCGGTTTGCCAAGCTCTCAGCTCATGACGGCTCGAAGGTAAGGATTGCACCCGTACATTCGGACTTTTGATGCGTTTTTTTGGGCCGCTGTCCCTGATGGGATTTGCTGGTTGGTGCCTCAATCGCTTACACGCACTCTGGGTGCCTCGTCCTGCACGGGCTTTGCCAACCACGGTCTGACCTACTTTGCCATCACTTCATGATCGCCTGAGCAATCGGTGGTTTGAATCTCCTGCTAATTGCCTGTCGGATTGAAACGGCGGCCAATGGGGTCCGAGCCGAGGGTCGGTCCGAGCCGCGGGTCAGGTCTGCCAAATCCCATTTCAGACCCTTGCGTCCGACCTCGACGTTAAATCCCCAACCTTCCCCAGCATCAAGCGAAGCACGGGGTCTTGTACTCATACATTCGCATGCAGGAGCAAGGGAGGCGGGTCTTGCCTTCATGCATTGCCCTGTGGCGATGCTGAAATGGGATTTGGGAGACCTGTGGCCGACCCTGGCCGACCCGATTTTTTGGCTGAGCTTCGTGCAATCGCCCTGGGCCCAGCCCCATTCGACCACGTCGAACATAATGGCGGCCACCGGACGATTGCACGAGGAATTGATGATGCATCCACGCCAACACATTGCCATCATCGGCGGCAACTTCGCCGGTTTAAGCGCCGCAGTCAGGCTGTCGAGACGGCACGACGTGACGGTGATCGACCCGTCGGCGCACTTCGAGTGGATGCCCAATATTCACGAACTGCTGTCGAACGTGAAGACCGCTCAAAGCCTAAGGCTGGACCGAGCGGCCATCGTCGAACACGCCGGCCATCGCTTCTTGCAGGACCGCGTGACTGAACTTCATCCGGCCCAGCGCCGGCTGCTGACCGCCGACGGCCATGAACTCAGTTTCGACGCCTGCATCGTCGCGGCAGGTGCGCTCTGGAACACCCACGGCATCCCGGGTGCGGCGCGCCACGCGCTGCCTTGTCGCAGCATTGCCGACGCCTTGGTGATCGAACAAGGGCTGAGCGCACTGGTGGAGCAGGGCAAGCCGCTGCGCATCGTGATCGTCGGTGGCGGCATTTCAGGCATCGAGGCGCTCGGTGAGATCCTGCGTCGTCACCGGACTGTGCCCGGTCTGTCGATCGACTTGGTCGAGGCCGGCGAGCGGCTGCTCCCCGGCCTGCCCCCTGCACTCGACACCGATCTGCGGCGCTTGTGCCAGCCTCATGCGGTGCGCTTCCACACGGGTGCCGCCATTGCCAGCGTGTCCACCAATGGGGTTCACTTGAGCGATGGCACGCGCCTGCATTCGGAGCTCACCTTGTGGACAGCTGGGCTGTCAGCGCCCGCGCTGCTGGCGCAAGCTGGCCTGGCCCAGGCTGGGCAAGTCTGGGCCGATGTGCATCCGACCCTGCAGAGTCAGCATGCCAGCAATACCTTCGTGGTCGGCGATTGCGCGCAGCTGCCGCAGGCGGTGGCCAAACAGGCCTTCAACGCGATCGACATGGGTGAGCTGGCCGCCATCAACGCCACTCGCTGGCTGGCGGGCGCAACGCTGAAGCCCTTCCAAGCATCCAGTAAGCCGGTGCTGATTGCCTTTGGTGACCTCGATACCTACCTGGTTACCGGGGAAACCGTGCTCGCCAGCCAGGCTCTGGCCGGGGCCAAAGAGGGCGTGTTCCAGCTGTTCATGTCTCAGATGTCACCGCGCTGCGTTTTGCACAATCTGCCGGCCGTCGGCGATAGGCTGTGGCAAAGCTGGCGCGGGCTGGCATGGCCGCAACTGCGCTCACTCGCCGACCTCAGCAGCTTGGGCGAGCGGCGCGTACTCAGGGTGCTCTAGTGTCGTGTCAATGGCTGTGGTTTGACGGCCCCTGACATGGGCGTTCACCGGCGCAGTCGGCGTGGCGGGCCGTGTAAACTTACAGGCATGGTGGGCGGTTCAAGCCCGCTGCGGGGCTTGGCTGACGCAGGGTGAATGCATGATTCGAGGCAAAGCGAGTGCGACGATCCGGCAGCCGGCGGCAACGGTGTTCAGCTTCATCGTTGACGATTTCTTGACGAACTACCCGCGCTGGTCGCCGGAGGTGCAAGCGCTTCGCCCTCTCAGTGAGGGCGGCTTGCGCGTCGGCTTTGTGGCCGAGCAGACGCGCGTCGACCAAGGGCGGCGATCGACCTCGACTTTTCGCGTCACGGCCTGTGACCGTGACTGCCGTTTGCAGATCGACGGAATCTCCCAGCCCTTTCAGCTGAGCTTCGAGTTGGAAGCGGCCGGGGCCGACACGACGATCACCTTTGCCTTCGAGTTGTTGAAAATCGACTTCTTCATGCGGCCGTTCGAAAAGCTGATTCGGTTGGCCGTCGAGGACGGAGCGCGCGGCGTGGTCGCCAACCTCGCGCGGCTGCTCGAAGTGCAGGCTCAGTGCCAGTCAGCGCCACAGCCCTTGCTTGCGCCTGTGCAGACACCCCCCCCACCGAGGCAAACCATGGACTTTCTCGCTTCCAAAGACGATGGGCTGATCCCCTTCGTGCTGTCGCAGATTCTCGACACTTGCGTCAACGGCGTCACCTTGTCTGACCCGGATCAGCCCGACTCGCCCATCGTCTATGCCAACTCGGCCTTCGAGCGGATATCGGGTTACCCACAGGCTGAGATCATCGGACGCAATTGCCGGTTTTTGCAGGGCAGCGACCGCGATCAGCCCGAGCTTGATGAAATCCGCGCGGCACTGAAAGAAGATCAAGGCATCGAGGTCACGCTGCGCAACTACCGAAAATCGGGGCAGATGTTCCTCAACCGGCTGTCCATCCGGCCACTGCTTGATCGCAAAGGACGGCTCATCTACTACTTGGGCGTTCAGTACGACGTCACGACTCAAGTGGTTGCCAGCGCCGAGATCGACCGCCTGCGCCTTCAACTGGGTGATGCCCAGCGCTGACGGATACGCCAAGATAGGAGTTCTAAGCCGGAACCGCCGAAAATTCCGCAGCCCGTTCAGACGATCAACCAGCAAGCTGCTGAATGCGCCCGACCAAGTGTCCGAACGCTTCGTTCAGGAAGTCGAGGGTCACTCGCGAGCTGGGATCAAGTCTTGCATTGCGACACCGCTGACCGCGCCTTGGTCAGCCTCGGACGCGATAGGTGCAAGGGGTCTTGAAACCTTGATTTTCAAAGTCCAACAAGTCCTCCGTTTGCGCCCAAGCCGGTGGGCGTTGGCCGATGAGTGCGCAAGCAACAGGCCGACTCTGGCGACCGTCAAACTGACCTCTGCCGTCAAGGCCGCCATCGTGAGGCCGCTTTCGGTGCATGCCCGGCGTAGCGCCTCGTCGATTCGCAACGTAGCGCCGAGTCGAGCTGGTTTGGCACAACGCGGATCCCACAGTCGGCCAGACACGGGTCGCGACCTAATACTGTTCGCTTTGAGTACCAAGTGTTTGATTTCATTGACTTCTGTCGGCCACGCCACCTTGGACAGCTCACGCACAGTGAATTAGGGTTAACCCGAAAAATGTGCTTAAGCGAACTGTATTGGGTCGCGACCCGCCCTACAGTCGCCGTAGCAACGAGCGCGGTGCCGGCGACAACGCTGTTTCGCCGCGAACGGCGGGCACTGCCGAGGGACTGAATTGGTCGTGGTCTCAGCTGTAAGCGTTCGCCAAACCACATCCTTGCGCCAGCGACGGTAGTGTGCTGAGCGTGGCGGCTACGCAGTTGCGGTTGCGGTTGCGCCGGGGATGCCGGGTTCGATGATCGCGCGGGCTGGGTGCCAGTTGTGCGGCAGCAGTTGCGCGAGGTCGCGATTTTTGAGCGTGGGCAGGCGCTCGAAGACATCCTTCAGATGGGCCCACGGATCGTGTCCGCAGAGCTTGGCCGACTATGCCGATCGCCGAACTATGCCGAATGGGCTCGCTTCTCCCCGCATTCACCGTGGTCGACGTGTGATCGGTTCGGCATAGTTCATCCTGCCTCCGTCCTTAACAACGGAGACCATGATGACGAATACGGAAGAGTATTTAAGCAGGAGCCGGCTGTTCTGACGCCTGAGAAGCAATGCACACGGGCAACTTATTGAGCTTTACGCGGTGCGTCTAATCGAAGTCGGGCTTTCTCGACCCGGCACTTGGCGAAGCCTTAACGTTGTCGGCAATCTCCTGACTTGGATGGCGACCCACCGGTTCAGGCTGAGCGATCTTGATGAAGAGATGGTGGAGTGCTACCTACGACACCATCGCGCGAAGCACTCCATCCATCTGGACGACCGTGCCGCGCTGAAGCGATGGCTGTTGACTCTGCGCACCGCCGGCACAATTGCGCCGGCAGCGGTCCCTGTGAACACACCGCAGGATCAGATCTTTGCGGCGTTTGGCACCTATCTGCGAAGCGAGCGCGGCCTGGCGGCGAAGACTATCGTGCACCACCTGCCTGCGATCCGCCGGTTTCTATGTGAAGTCTGCCCCGCCGGCGCTAGCGATCTCGACAAGCTCACGCCGGAAGAGGTGATCCGCTACATCGAGCGTCACGCCCAGGATTGGAGCCCGAAGTCCGCCAAGGGAATGTGCTGGTCGCTTCGCGCATTTCTCCGATACCTTCATCACACGGGATTGCACCAGCGCGCGCTGGCAGGCTGCGTGCCCTCCATCAGGGAATGGAAGCTCGCGAGTCTTCCCACCTATCTCTCTGTGGCGCAGGTTCAGAAGGTTCTTGACAATTGCGACCGGGCATCCGCAGTAGGACGACGAGACTTCGCCATTTGGATGTTGCTTTCCAAGCTCGGCCTGCGGGCCAATGAGGTCGCCACCCTCACTTTGGACGACATCGACTGGAGAGCTGGCGAGATGCTTGTTCGCGCCAAGGGCCGGCAGCGTGCCAGGATGCCGACCCCATCAGACGTCGGCGCAGCGGTGGTCGCCTACCCCCTGGCAGCAGAATAGTTGTTGCCTCCGTTTATTTGCGGATGATCCGCGTCGGAGAGACTTTGCATGACCAGAAAATATCACTTGCCATATTCGGCCGAGTTCAAAGAACAGGCCTTGAGCAAGGCGAGGCAGCGCGGGACGCGCACGCTGGAGGCAGTGGCCAACGAGCTGAG